>JAFXRA010000277.1 GCA_017526725.1 Candidatus Rifleibacteriota bacterium | reverse complement strand
CGTATACCGTTGGCCCGCATACGTACATCCCCACGTGTCCGGGGTTGATGGGCACAAAGAGTTCCTTTTTGCGGGTGAGTGTGTTTGTCAGAAACAGATTTCGCATGGCGTGCTGTTGAATAATCTATTGTACTCCGGAGCTGATTTCAGCATCGATATACTCTTTTGTATTATTATCTCCGTAACTCAAGAATCTGACACTGCTCTTGGTTGTTCCGTTTTCATCTTCATTTGTGTCACCGAAACCAGCACCGGTTATGGTTATCAGTGTTTTTTCTATTCCTGATTCGTAAGTGAAATGGTTAGCTTCTTCTGGAGAAATACTCTTTATGTAAGATACTGTAAAATCGCCTAAGGAACGCTTCCTTCCTCTGATAATCAAGTCAAGATTGGCAGTATGAGGCATTGCGCCAGTTAATTCTTCAACTTTAAATTTGATAAGTCTATTTGACCAAGATACTATGTTATTTATCTTTTCGTCGTAGTAGAGTATTTCTGAGTTTTCTGCTTTTGTATCGCCGAATCCGTAACCAGTTATGCTGACTTCAGTTCCTGGAACACCGTATTTGACACTTAATGTAATATTATAATCAATACAAGTAAATTCTTCTTCGCTTGTTAATGTTTTATTACCTGTTTTTATTGTGATTTTGCCTGTTTCAGCGGTATCTGGAACGATAACTTTTATTTGGGTGTCAGACCATGATAAAACCTGTCCTCCACCGCCTATAAAATAAACTTCGCCTTTGTTGATGCCGAATCCAATGCCGTTTATTGTTAGAGTTTGACCGGCAGCAGCTTTATCAGGTGAGAAACTATATATTTTTGTGTTAACTGTTCGGCTTTTCCCTACTGCTAAACCAACTGATACACTTGATTCATAACCTTCGATAGATATTGTGGCAGTAACAGTTGCTAAACCAATATTAGCTGGAGCCTGCCAGGTATTTATATTTCGTTCATCAGTTTTTAAGAGTTTTCCGTCGGTACAGGTCCATCTTACTGAATAGCTGTTGCCTAAAACTTTTGACGGGTCGGTAACATTTAAGCTTAGATTAACTTGCTGATTAGGCATTGGTTCGTAATCAAAAGGTTCAAAATTTAAAATAACCGGGGATTTGTTTTCGTCGATTGAACGCAAAATAACTTCGGTGCAAGGTCCACAATTTTTTGAGAAAACGGAATAGTCATTTGTTAATTCTTTATAGCCAGCAGCATTGATTGTGGCTTTAACCTGCTTTATGTTTTCAGGAAATAAAGGGAAAGTAATTACTCCGTTAATATCTGATGATAGTTCAAAACCCCAAAAGGAACATTTTGCATATTTTATCGGGTTATTATATTTGTCTTTAATTTTTATGGAAAAAGTGTTTTTACATTCTGCTAGTTTAATTTTGCCAGCATTAATGGTTGTTTCGTTAGATAATGATATATCATCTGATTTTTGTAGATAAAAATTGTCAAAACCTAAGTTTCCATTAAAAGCAATAATATTAATTGACTCATAAATTTTGGGAACTATTAGTGTAAAATAACCATCTTTATCACAAATGGCATAAATAGCTGGCTGTTGTTCTAATCTAACAGTTGTTTTCTCTAACGAAATCTGGCTTAAGCGGAGAGATTGAGAACCCTCAGGCAACACAACTCTGCCTGATATGGTATAGTTTGTAGCGGTGGATTCTGAACTACCGCCACCACTGCTTCCACAGCCACAAAAAACCTGCATTATAATAATTGAAAAAATTATTAAAACAGTAAATCTATTTGCAGATTGTTTCATTATAATCCTTATTATTAGAAAGTTAGAGATTTTATAGCACTTATAGAAAGTATTATATCGTTTTTAAAGATATTAGTAAATAAGTAGTTTGTTATAAGGACTGTCAAGTTTTATTTCTGATTTTCACTGTCGCACAAATCTTCATCATTTTCTTTTTCAAAAAGGTTATAGTTTATTACATACAATAAATACCAGGGAAAACTTTTGCAGCTTTTGGAATAGAGATAATAAGAAAAAAATTCTTTCTCACGGTATATTAAAGAAGAGAGTAAAGTTGAACCGTAATTATCTGAAACATTTATATTTGCTCCTGCTTTAATTAGAGCAAAAAAGTTACAATTCAGACCATCTCTTTTAGCTGTTCTCATCAATGCAGTATCACCATATTTGTTTTTTACCTCCAGGTTTGCCCCTTTTTTTAATAAATATTCCAGCAGTTGAAAATTTCTAACATCAGAAGCAGCTTTTAAAAGAAGTGTATCTCCAAAAGTATCATCAGTAGAATTGATATCATAGCCGATATTCAGTAAAAAATCCAATACTGGTATGTCGTAATAAAAATTTCTTGAATTACCATACCATTCCCAAATAGCATTTCGCCCTAAATTATCTTTGGAATAAACATCGTATTTATAATTCACTAACAGAGCTTCTGCTAATTTTATGTTATTGTTATTAACAGCCAGTCTGAATGCATTTTTTTCATGTTCATCCTTGGCATAAATGTCTGCACCAGCTTGTTCTAACAGATGATAGATTTTATTGTTCTTATAGTATTGAACAGCAAGCAAAAAAGAGTTTTTGCCGGAATTGTTCCTATAATTGGGGTCTGCACCCATTTCTATTAATTTTTTTATTACTTTATCTAAGCTGGAATTATTGCAAATTGCCGTTAATAGCAATTCAGACCAAATATTTTTATTCTTCTTGAATTCTTGATTTTTATAAGCTTCCTCAAAAATAAAAGAAATTACATCACTATGATTTTTTTCTAAGACTGTTTTTAATATGTATTTGTCTGAAATTTTCAATCCTGAATTGAAGAGTAATTTAGCAATTTTAACATCCCTGCAATATTCAGCAATAACAGTCATTAGATCTTTTCCAGAAAAAGATTTCTGGTATAAATATGTATTACGATCTAATAAAGATTTTACCAAATCATAATCATTTTTTATTACGGCAAGATGTATTAAAGGTTCGCTGTATTCGGACTTTCTGTTATTGTAAAGACCTCTTTCAATCAATTTTGTTGCAATTTTACTATTGTGATTGTAATAAACAGCTAATTCCAAAGCATTTCGCCCTAAAGGATCTGTTAAATTCTTATCAGCTCCAGAATCCAGAAGCAAATCTATCATCTGGGGATTTCTGTTATATGTAGCAGCAAGCAATAAGGGAGAAAAATAATATTTATATGATTTTTCTAAATTGGCACGAGAAACATAATCATAACCATACCAGTGGGTTATATCATTGAAAATATCTAAATAAGGAAAAGGCGGTTTATTGGCCGAAGCGACCTTATTTACATCTGCACCTAGTTTAATCAAGTGTTCTGCAACAGGAACTTTTTCTGATGATATTACTGCATACATTAGCGGCGTATAGCCATTAGCATCTACATAGTTGATATTGATTTTTCCCTTAAGATGGTTGATTAGTTCTATTAAAGTAATACTAGATGAATAATCTTTGACTATTGATGTAAAAGCTTCATTTAAATCTATATTTAAAAGCTTTTCATTATCATTGTATTTTGTAAGAATTTTTAGAATTGCTTTACATTCTTTTTCATTTTGACCACTTCTTAACAGAGAACCGAGCCTGTTTTTATCATATTCTAAATCTTTAAACTCATCTGCTAATGAAATCTTTTCAAAAGAACAAAACAAAATCAGTAATATTAAGTAATAGCAATATATTCTTTTCATAAAAATATTATTTCCAGCTTTTGTTTCTCTAAAAAAATCTAACATATTTAGCATGAGTTTATCAATATCGACATAAGCAACAAACCTCTATAATAAGTGTCTATTACGAGTTTGGCCGAAAACTAGAAATTTGATGAATAATCAGTCTTTATTTATTTGTAGCCTACCCATTGTCATAACCGTATAGCTTTCAGAGCTAAAGCCCATACGCTATACTTTTTATGACAAATGTGTAGGCATTTAGAACAATCTAATTAAGACTTAAAAATTAGTTTTCGGACAACCTCTATTACAAAAAAGCCTCTTAGCTAGTGCTAAGAGGCTTTTTTATAATCAAAACTTACTTATAATCAGCAGGTTTTTCTACCGGCATATAGTCACCATCCATGAAGGTGATGCTTGGGCCTTCACCAAGTGCATCTTCATTATTGACAACTATTGTTTTCTGGTCTTTTGTGTTCATAGATTTAGCAAGCTTAGTGTTATAGAATGTGTAAGTTGCTGAAACTTGAGGAACTTCATATTTGCCAGTCTTCTTATCTAATAAATTGTCGAACCAGAAGCATGCAGAAGTGTTTTTGCTTGTTAATGTAGCGGTGCCTTTATTGCTTGGGTTCTTAGATTCCATTTTGATACCAATCTTAGTGAGATTGGACTTCAAACCATCAAATTCACCGCCATCATAAGTGGCCTTATCCCATGTAAGGTTGTCTTCGTCAGCTTCGAATTCGATATAAGTTACGCCTACCATTGGAGTACTTATAGGAACATCACCAGTATAAGCAGGAACAACAGTTTCAAACTTCTTAACTTTTGTATTGTTGCCTTCCATATAATTTACTTCAAAAGTCTGCTTATATGTTATATCTTTTGTGAAATCTTTGCTGCTTTTTCCATACTTGTCATAGAAGTATTTCAGAGGGAATTCCATGCCGATACATTCTTCTTTTTTAGCATCTACCCAGCCATCTTTTTTAGTCCATTTTGCGAGATGCTGTTCGGTACCTTCTGCCTGTTTCCCTTTATAAAGGAAGTTAATTGTAACAGTCATTTCATCGATGCCATTTAAAGCTTTACTAATTGTTGGTAAGCTATAGAAAGCTTTCTTCCATGTTGTTGGGTCTACAATCTGAACTGCTGCTTGTTTTTGAGCTTCTGTAAAGTCAGCAAGATTAATAAGTCCACCAACAGTAGTTTTTCTTGTTTCTATGTAACGTTTTCTGAAATCGTAAACAAAATGACCGGTCTTTCTGGTTTTAACGCTCTTGAAAGCCATGCTAGAGCTAACATTAACTATAGCACCAGAAACAGCCTTAGGATCACCAGCTTTTGCAGGAGTGACTTCTTTTGGTGTTTCTATTTCGTAAATACCATTCATAAGTTTTTCTATGACTGGCTGAGTAAGTTTATCGATTTGTTCGTCAGTAAGCTTTTCTCCACCTATAGATTCAACCTTTAAAACGCCTTTTTGAGTGAGTTCTTCTCTAACGGTACTAACACTTACATCAGCGCTACCACCGATGAACCATTTTTTTGCTGAAACACTAGTTTTTGAGTCATGGCTGAAATGTTCAAAAGCTTTGTCATAGTCACCAGTAACTTTTACAGAATATTCTGGACTCAAGGCATCATAGTCGAAAACATATATAACCTGAATTCCTCCGTTCCCTTTAATCAGGGCTTCTGCAGTAGGAACGCCGAGTTCATTAAGGTTCATCTGTATCGGAACACATTCGTTAGCAAAGCTTGGACCAATATCTGGAGCAGTTACGTCATCTGCTAAGAGTTTTCCACCAGGAGCATAAACCATAATCTTAGCATTTTTCATGTCTAGCGGAGCAAGTTTAATACTCTTTTCAGGAACTTTAATGGTTTTTGCTAATTCTTTTTTTAATTCAGGAACAGCACCAGCAGGTAGAGAAAGGTTTATGCCACACTGCAAAATACCGCCATTAGTCTTAAAGTCTCCGCCTTTTTGCCATGCAACTAACATCATCATCGGGTCGCCGTTCTTACTTTGGGCAAGCCTTGGCTTGTTGGAAACATAATACCATTGTTTTTCATCGGTAGCGTCTTGAACGCAGGTAACATTTTCTTCTGTTTTATTATACTTAAATTGAACGTCTGTTCTATTATAAGAAGCTAAACCAGAAGCTGCCATCAACATAGTTGACTGCATAAACAGCATAAATGCTGCAACTGAAAAAAGTTTTCTCATTTCTCTAAACTCCCTTTTTTTTTCTATATAAACAGTAGAACCTGTTTAAACCAAGATTATTTTTGACCTATATCATTTATTTATTTTTTTAGTCAATATATTTATTGTTAACGACAACTCCTTATCTCCTATTTCTTCCAATCTTCGTCGAAGAACATGAAATAAGGTGAATCAAGATATTTATTCAGAACCATATCGTTATATTCCCATGGTATTTTTTTCCCGTCGGCAGTTCTAAAGTAAATGTTTGCCTTAAGTTTGCCTTTGCTGAATGAATCTGTTGCTGTTAAAACATACAAGAAACTAGGAATTTCTATGGCTTTTGTGCCACTTATCTTTTGAGGCTGAATCAATCTTTTTATTCTTCTGCTCCCATCTTTCATATTGATTTCTATTGTAACGAGCCTTGTTTTGTCTGTTTCTAATGCATCCCAGAAAAGGTTATTAAAATCAAATGTTACTACTTCACAAAAAGCAAAGGGAGTAGTAATTGGTATTTCACCATTAGTAACAGGCATTATGACTTCTGTATTCAGAGGGTAATCGTTATTAAACTCTATTTTGCTTCTTACTCTGAAAGTAGAATGTTTTAAAGGGTCAGAACCAGATTCTGCATATACAGAATCCAATTCAAATTTTTCGATCTTTGCTGGTTTGTTTTCTGAATCTCTCCAGCCTTTTTCTTTATTCCATGTGTAATTCCTAGGTTCAAGAGTTTTATTCTTGAACATCAATTCAACAGACATATTTATTGTTTTAATATCATAAGCCACTTTTTCGTTTATGGTCGGCAGAACAATATAAGAGTAATCCCAGTCTAGGTAGGAAGTATCCTGAATTATGTTTTCTTGGATAACCTTTTCACCATATTTTTTAAGAGAAATAAAACCAAATCCAGTAGAAATTTTGTCTTCTCTATATCTGTATGTAAGATTAATTTTTTTCTGGTAATCACTAAAACTCTGATTCGTTATCCGTGAAGCTTTTGCCTTGTTTTTGTGTCCTATATTTTTCAGGTCAATTTCTTTATTGCTGTTTGAAAAAGAGGTGTTACTGCTCGTTTGAGATGTTTTATTGGCTTCAGTTTTTATTAACTGTATAAATTTTGGGTTGTTTCCTTTGTTTTTCAGGTAAGTAGAAATTTTAGAATCGAGTTTTTCTTCTTTTTCTGGAGTAATAAAAGCCTTGTTTTTCTCTATTCTAGCATTAAAAGTTTTTACTTTTGGTTCTTTAAAGATTGAATAATGGTATTTTATGGAATATTGAGCACCAACATTTGTTTTAAGCAAAGTTTCAAGCATTACAGATGAACTTTTGTCTAAAATTGTGTCAAAATATACTTTTGAACCATCTATAGGCAATAAATTACTCGTATTTGATGCTATTACACATATCTCGCTCTTTCTATCTGATTTTAAGAAAGTCAGTTCTATTCCTTCAAGTGGAATAATGCTCAATTTGGCTTTGTTTTTATCTATTTCTTTTGGAAGATAATTCCTTATTTTCTTTAACACTGCTTCATCTGCTCCAATGTCAAAGGAACAGTGGAATAGAGCGCCTTCATCCAGTTTATCTTTTTTGGTCTTATTGACTCTTTGAAATTTTATTAAAGTTAAATCAGGTTTTAATGGGGTGCCAAATTCAATGATTTGTGGCTTTAAAGATGCGTAATACCATCTATAGGGGTCTAAGCCGTTATTCATCAGTAAATATTGCTTAATATCTTTGCCAGAACCTATTGTTATTTCGATAGGATCGTAGGATTTATAAAGTTGATTATTATTAATGTTGTCAGCGTAGATGGAAGAAAAAAAGAAGAAAATTGTTATGAATAGCAATAATAATATTTTAATTCTATTTACCATTTTTTTTATATCCTCTATTAATCCTCAATCCTTTACCACTAATCACTTATTCCCGATGATCATGATGTCGAAATAAGCGTCAGCAGAGTCTTTGTCGTTGCCAAGTAATACTACCAGTTCGTTTTCGCCTTTATTAATGCAATCAGCAGGAATCTCAACTTCTCTATTCCAATAAGTAAACTCATGACCTTCTGCCATTTTCATCATAGTATCAAAATCAACAAGCTTTTTGTTTATATAAACAGAAGCTGCATTGTCAGAAGCAACTTTAATTATGAACGATTTGTAATCGGAATTTTCAGCCAAGAAAATACTGCGTTTAAATATAACACCGTCGCTTGGTTTAAGATAAGTTCTTACCGGTGCAGGGAAAATAGAACGAGAGTTCCCAAAACCGAAAGGCGCATCGCCTTTTTTTTCAAATTCTAAATCTGAAACATCAAGATTATCAGGAACACGCCAAACTATTTCATCTACAATCTTTTTGTCTAAAGTATATTCCCAACCCTTTGAACGTCTATCAAGTATAATTTCCTGATTTGAATCAAGAGGTGATAATTCCATTTTTCTAAGCTCTAAGTATTTATTAACCATATTCTTATGAGGGTTAGAAGTTCTGGCAATCATTTTTCTTGTTGAAGCTTTTCCTTCTTCAGGAGTTCTAATTATCTTTGGTGTAATAAAAACCATAAGTTCTGTTTTGGTTTTACTTTTGGAAGTAGACCTAAAAGCTTTTCCTATTAGTGGTAAGTTGCTAAGAATAGGAACTCGGTTTTCATTAACATTGTTGTGTTCTTCGATAAAACCACCTAAAACCATAGTTTCGCCATTTTTTAGAGTAAGGTTAGTGGTGGCTTCTCTATTGGAAATTCGGGCGGTATAATTCTTTTCATCATAATCTGTAATAGAGTCAATAGTCTGAAAGACTTCCATATCAATATCGCCAGATCTGTTAATATGGGGTGTAACCTTTAACTGCAAACCGACATCTTCAACTTTATAAGAATTGATAGGGCCGTTAGTAGAGGGTCTTGTTGATTCTATTAATGGAACTTTTTCACCAGTTTTAAAAATAGCTTCACGATGGTTAGCGGTGACTATATGGGGCGAACTTACAACAGCTGCTTTCCCTTTTTGTTGATAAGCATTGACAAAGGCTTTCATCTTTGCGCCAGAAGTAATAAGTGCCTTAAAACCGATAGTAGTAGATGATGGGTCATTTGAATTAATGTTTCCATGGTCTACAGCTACGTTTACTAGTGAATTTGTTGTTCCTGCAACATTGCTGAAAAGTTCTTTGTATTCAATGTCAAAAATATCTCTGTCATTAAGATTTAATTCAACTACAAGAACGTCTATTAATACCTGACCTGTTTTTCGGTCAACACTGTAGATTACGTCGCAAAGTTCATCGATGAGGCTTTGGTCGGGGTCTTCCGCAAATCTTGCCAATATTGAATTGGTGGCAGAATTGTGACTTAATGTTATATTTCCTGATGATAAATCTGATTCAAATATTTCTTTTAAGTTAGTCAAAACATCGTCAGAACGGCTATAAAGCAAGTCTATTAGATAGGTTCTTCCGTTTCTTGTAATATGCAAATCAGCATGCTGAGTAAGCTTTTCATCAAAATCATCGTAGGATTCACTCATCCAAGGCTGTTCTTTGATTTTTTCCCCTTCTGCGAAAGAGGGCAGGGGAGAAAGCAATAGTAATGCTATAGGTAATGTCTTTAAATACTTATTTTTCATTTTAGAAAGCCTCAGAAATCAAAACTATCTGAATAGTAGTAACAGCCCCTTTATATGTTGCAGTGATTATTGCTGGAACAGGAGGATCTGGGTCTTCACTGCTGGAATCATCATCCCATTTTACGGTTGTTGCTGCTACACCATTTT
>JAFXRA010000022.1 GCA_017526725.1 Candidatus Rifleibacteriota bacterium | reverse complement strand
TTCATTTCGGTTTTGGTAAAAAATATAAAGAAGATGAAAATACAGAGCTGGAAATATTCGGTAAGTTCTTCTATAACCAGCGTGAAGGTTTTAACTTTGCTGCTGGTGCCGACCAGTATTCTATAGATGATGTAAGAAGCAGAGTATTGCGCGCAGGTTTCCGTCTTGCCTCTACTGACAAAAAATGGAACCGTTACGGCGGTATCGCCTACGACCATGAATTTGGCGGAGAATCAAGAGGAACAGTCAACGGAACTGCAATACGCTCTGCCAGCATTAAGGGCGGCACAATACGCGGAGAATTCGGTATTCGCCGAGAAGCTTCCAAGACCAACCCCTGGAAGACTGATATCAGTTTATACGGGTTTACAGGTAAACGACAGGGTTTTGGTGGTAATATAGCGTTTGAATACCAGTTCTAGAGCCTACGGCGCTTCTTCAAGAACAACGATTTGCCCAAACATAAAAAAAAGGCTCACAAGAGTGAGCCTTTTTTTACTTACGTGCTTTAATTAAAGAGCACCAACCATTAGTTCAGCAACTTTCTTGTTGAAGCTTGCTGGGTCAGGAATCTGACCGCCTTCAGCGAGAAGTGCCTGAGCATAAAGCAATTCTGCATAATCAGCAAGTTTTGGATTGTTCTTATCTGTAGTGAACAATTCATACATTTTGCTCATCAATGGGTGAGTTGGGTTGAGTTCCAAAGTTCTCTTAGAAGCTGGAACTTCTTTGCCAGAAGCTTTAAGAAGTGCTTCAAGGTGAGGAGTGAGCTGACCCTGGTCGCAAACGATGCAGGCAGCTGAAGTGCTCATTCTGTTAGAAAGCTTAACTGACTTGATGTATTTTTCAAGCTTATTCTGAATAAGGTCGAGAAGAGATTTCCATTCTTCTTCTTTCTTCTTCAAGGTTTCAGTGGTTTTCTTTCTTTCTTCTTCAGTGCCAAGTTCTAATGAAGTTGTAGCTGCTGATTTAAGCTTCTTGTCTTTGTATTCTGTAGCATACTGAACCCAAACTTCATCAACCGGGTCGGTGAGCAAAAGAACTTCATAGCCTTTTTCCTTGAAAGCTTCAAGATGTGGGCTGTTTTCTAAGACTTCTCTTGATTCGCCAGTGAGGAAGTAGATTGCATCCTGTTCTGGTTTCATGCGTTCAACATATTCAGAAAGAGTGTAATAATCTGTTGGGGAGATAGTGCTCTGGAAGAGTGAGCAATCAAAGATTCTGTCTTTGTTTTCAGTTTCTTTGAAGAGACCTTCTTTGATAACCTGACCGAATTGTTTCCAGAATTCAATGTATTTGTCTCTGTCGTCTTTGTAAAGCTTCTTTAAACAGTCAAGAGTCTTTTTAACGATAGTTTTGCGAATGGTCTGAATCTGTCTGTCATGCTGTAATATTTCACGGCTGATGTTGAGAGAAAGGTCTTCAGAATCAACAACACCCTTTACGAAGCGCAAGTAGTCAGGAATGAGGTCTTCGCAGTCATTCATGATGAATACGCGTTTTACATAAAGGTTGATTCCACGCTTTGAATCTGGCATAAAGAGATCGAAACCTGGTTTAGAAGGAATGAAAAGCAAAGAATTGAATTCGCTTGAAACGCCTTCTGCTTTGAAGGAAATCCACTTTAACGGGTCGTTCCAGTCGTGGCTGATGTGTCTGTAGAAGTCTTTGTATTCTTCGTCCTTAACTTCTTTTTCAGGTCTCAACCAGATTGCCTTCATTGAATTGAGGGTTTCGTCTTCAACGATTGTTTCTTCTTTTGCGCCTTCTTTGGGTTTGCCATTTTCATCTCTGTCGATATGAGTGTGAGAAACCTGCATCTTTATTGGGTAAGCAACGAAATCAGAGTATTTCTTAACTATTGATTTGAGAACCCATTCCTGAGTGAAATCCTGGGCTTCTTCGTCTTCTTTGTCTGTTTCTTTGAGATGAAGAATAACGCTGGTTCCTTGAGTGCTTCTAGTAGCTTCTTCAAGAGTGTAGCTACCTTCACCAGTGGAAGTCCATTTCCAAGCCTTTTCTTCGCCAGCTTTGCGGCTGATAAGTTCGACCTTGTCGGCTACCATATAGCTTGAATAGAAACCAACACCAAATTGGCCGATAAGTTCAGGGGCTTTTTCTTTTGCTTCGTTAGCTTTTCTAAGCATTTCAGCAAATTCGCCTGTTCCTGATTTGGCTATTGTACCAATGTAGTTGATTATTTCATCATGATTCATACCAATACCATTATCGTAAATGGTGAGGGTGTGTTTTTCAGAATCTGGTGTAAGTCTGATATACAAATCATCAGTGAGCTTTCTTAAGTTTTCGTCGGTTAAAGAGGCGAATCTTAATTTGTCGAGAGCGTCAGAGGCGTTTGAAATCAATTCTCTCAAGAAGATTTCCTTCTGTGAGTAAACAGAATTGATCATTAGATTTAGAAGTTGTTTGGCTTCAGTTTTAAATTCGTAAGTTGTAGGGTTAGACATGTTTTAACTCCTTCTAATCAGAAAATTTTTACGCTGTTATTTAAGCAGTATTTCACAAAAAATGCAAGCCCCTTTTATAGTCTACCCATTGTCATAAACGTATAGCTTTCAGAGCTGAAGCCCATACGCTATACTTTTTATGACAAATGTGTAGACTTCTTTTATCTCTCATCTCTTATCTCTTATCTTTAAATAAAAGGTTTCGTGTCTAGCTATCCGTTGTTATAATATAGGGGCGTATCGGGTTGAGGGAAAACTGAAAGATGAAAAAAAGATAAAAATATAGTAAATTGTAAATAATTAACGACGTAAGAGGCATGATATGAAAAAGGCTATATATTTAAAAGAGTTGAATACTGTGCAGGTTGAAGCTTTATTACAACGTGAAGCTCCTTTGTTTATTCCAATGGGTACATTAGAACCACACGGAAGACATCTTCCTGTAGGAACAGACACGCTATGTGCAGAAAAAGTTGCAGAGCAATTAAGTATAGCTTTCGATGGTGTTGTAGCACCATCTTTTGAATATGGCTTGACAAACGTTTTCCTTCAGACATCTCCGTCAAGCTTTTTCCCGGTAGACTTATATCGAACATTTGTTGAACATATTGTTAAAAATTTCTATAAACAAGGCTTTAAGAAAATAATCATTATTAATGGTCACGGTGGAAATCAGGAAGCTTTAAAATATATTCTAAGGAATATTACTCGTGAAGCTCCAATGGCTTTAACCATCATTAACTGGTGGATATATGCCTCTAAATTTGTTGAAGAAGTTTATAATACTCGCCCAGGTGGTCATGCGGCAGTTGAAGAAACAGCAGCGATTCTTTATTCCCGCCCAGATTTGGTGACAAAGGAAAATTATATATCTGAAGAAGATGATTGTGTGCCTAGCGATGCTTTTTGGATGTTTCCGCCAACAGGTGAAGTATTATTAGAAGAAGAAGGGCAGGGGCAGCCTTGCTTCGATAAAGAAAAAGCTGATAAATACATGAAAAAGGTTATTAAAGGCATAGAAAATAGACTGAAGAAATGGTTCGCTTCCTTTGGAAGATTGCATGGAGGATTAAGACCATAATGGAAATTGCGACATATACAGCGATTGCTACTTCTACTCTGGTTGCTACTTCAACAGCTAAATTGAATGACGTTCCTGAATGGTTTAGCTATGCTGTTGATATTATTCTGGTTTTGATATTCCTGTTTATTCTATTTTTTGTAAAACCGGATGAAAAACTTAAAAAAGAAGCTGCTTCAGAAGAAGAAGGTCCAAATCCCTTGGAACAGGTTTTAAAAACAGATTCAGCAGAAGGATCAGAAACTGATTCTAATGCTGGTGATGATGTTGAACAGCGTGATTAATTAAGAAAGAGATTTATATAATAAAATACTGATATTTAATCAGCCTTCAGATTCTTTGAAATTTTCAGGTAATTTGTCTATAGTCAGCTTATTGGGTTTGCTTTCATCGAATTTTATCTGATATAATTTGCCTGATTTATCTTTAATAAAAGATTTAACCATAAAACTTACAGGATAATCTGTATTAAGTTTTATAAAGTTTTTGTTTTTATCAACTTGTATAATCTGATACTGAGCTTTATTGGCACCTTCATTAAAAACTACATCGCCGATAAATGCCAGGTCTTGATTGGCAGAGATAAAATCAATTTCGGCATCTTCAGGGTAATCCAATTCATAGTATTGTCTATCATTGGTTTTAAGATTATACAATTCTATGCTTTTTTTCTTTTTTGAGGTAACTATGTGAATTAAAGTGTCGTTTTCTATAGCAAAATTATTACTGTAGGTAACTATAGCTTTTCCCTGATAGAACTTAGTATTATAAACAAAAATATTGCTGCGGCCTGTATCTAATACATAAATATTCCCGTCATAAAATTCGATTCTATGGGGTTTGATAAGTATTGTTTTTTTGTCAACGGAACCAAATTGGCCGATTTTTTTCCCGGATGAATTAAATACATATATAATTGGATTGTCATCATCACAGACGTAGAGAGCTTTTTCTTGCTTTTTCCCATAATAGCCAAAGCAAAAATCGCCTATTGTAGAGTAATCTGGCAGATTTAGTTTAATAGCATTTTTATAGGTTCCATTTAGATCGTATTCAACAATTCTGTTTTTCAGAGTATCAGCAGCCCAGAGGCTGTTTCCTGAAAATCTTACAGAAGCTGGCCCCCAGGGAAGCGGCTTGCCAAAAGGCTCATCAACTTTATGGTCAACTTTTATTCCAAGGCTGTTTTCATTATCTCCTAATGAGATGTCAAAAGCATATAAAGATATAGAAGCTGCTAGAGAGATGAAAAGCGTTGAAAAGCCAATTTTGTAAGATTTCATTATTTTTTCTCCTAATGGATTTATTACATTATATCATTTTTAAAATAAATTAGAAAGTTAACCTTTATTAAGCAGATAAAATATTTCATTATTGCAACTATTTTTTGAATCTGCTAGAATAGCAAGTAATGAAAGTGTGTACAATAACAATCTCATTTAAAGAGTTTGTTATGTTGAGAAATAAAGAAAGAATATCAAGGGAATGAATTATTGAAAGGGTTCTAATATGACAAAAGTATCAAATCGTGCACGAGTAATGCAGGCTTCTCCAATTCGTAAGCTTATTTCATTTGCGAATAAAGCAAGAGCAAAAGGAATTACTGTTTATCCATTGAATATTGGCCAACCAGATATTCCAACACCTGCTCCAATATTAGATGCAATGAAGAATTATGATACCAAGGTGCTGGCTTATTCTCCATCTCAAGGTGAAGATGGCCTTATACAAGCTTTTGTGAATTACTATGCAAGAATTAATATAAATCTGAAGCCTGAAGAAATAAATGTTACTACTTCTGGCAGTGAAGCATTATTTTTTGCTATGATGGCAATTTGTGATGTGGGTGATGAACTTGTAGTGTTCGAACCTTTCTATACCAACTATGGTGGAATTGCAACAGAAACAGGCGTAAATTTAAAAGCTGTAAGAACATACCCGGAAAATGGCTTCCATCTGCCTTCAAAAGAAGCAATTGAAGCTGTTATTACTCCAAAAACAAAAGGTATATTAATCTGTAATCCAAACAATCCTACAGGAACTGCTTATACTGTTGATGAACTCAATATGCTGGCAGAAATAGCTGAAAAGCATGATTTGTTCTTGATTTCAGATGAAGTTTACAGAGAATTTGTTTATGATGGTCAGAAACATTCTTCTATAATGGAATTGGGAAAAATAGCCAATAAAGTTATACTTGTAGATTCTGTTTCAAAAAGATATTCTGTTTGCGGTGCAAGAATCGGTTTAGTTGCAAGTCATAACAAAGATGTTATGGAAGTTGTCTTAAAGTTTGCTCAGGCAAGACTTAGCTCACCAACTATTGAACAGGTCGGTGCTCAAGCAGGTGCTGAAATGGATGCTTCCTATTTTGAACCTATTTTAAAAGAATACCAGCAAAGACGTGATGCAACCATGGCTGGATTGAAAAAAATACCGGGAGTAATTTGTGAAGTTCCTGGTGGCGCTTTTTACTGTATCGCAAAACTTCCTATTAAGAATGCAGAAAACTTTGCTAAATGGCTTCTGACAGATTTTAACTATAAGGGTGAATCAGTTCTTGTAGCTCCTGCCCAAGGCTTCTATGCTACTCCGGGTCTAGGTGTAAATGAAATACGAATAAGCTATGTTTTAGAAGTTCCTAAGCTTGTAAAAGCCATGGAAATACTAGGCGAAGCGATAAAGGAATATCAAAAAATTGAACAATGAAGTATTAATTCAAATTAATGATTCAAAAATGCCAGTAATGGCGACTCCTGGCGCTGCTGGCTATGATTTGTGCGCCTCAAAGGCTGTTACAATTAAATCTGGGGAATTTGAAAAAGTTCCTACTGGAATTAGAATTTCTATGCCTATGGGCTTGGAAGCTCAGGTTAGACCTCGATCTGGTTTAGCTGCTAAGTATGGGGTAACTGTTCTGAATGCTCCAGGTACCATAGACAGTGATTATCGCGGTGAAATCTGTGTTATTCTTATTAATCATGGCAAAAATGATTTCGTTATTGAGCCTGGAATGCGAATAGCACAGATGGTGTTTGCAAAAGTTACTCAGGTTGATTTTAAAGAAGTAAAGGAACTAGACGAAACTAGTCGTGGTGAAGGCGGTTTCGGTTCAACCGGTGTAAAGTAGATTGCTAAGCTATCGAAAAGTCTCATATTGATAAATTACTAGTTGTTGTCGATATTACATTGAATATCGACAACATCTATCTAATTTACAAAATGAGACAATTATAAGTGAAATTAAAGAATTATCTTCTTCTTATATTGATTATAATAGCGTTCACCAAAAATTCTTGTGCACAAACAACTGAGAGTATTGAGAAAAAAGCAGATCGGGTTAAAAGGCCTAAAATAGGTTTGGTTTTAAGCGGCGGCGGCGCCAAAGGTCTTGCTCATATCGGTGCTCTGAAAGCAATAGAAAAAGCTGGAATTAAAGTAGATATGGTTTGCGGTACAAGCATGGGGTCTTTTGTCGGTGCACTCTATGCTACAGGTTATTCTCCAGACCAGATAGAAAAAATGCTGAGCGACTTAAATTGGAGAAAACTGCTTTCAGAAAACTTAGATCACCGTAGAATGGATAGTTTTGAACGTTCCAAAGATGGAAGATACTTTTTTAAGAGCGAAGTCGGGAAACCAGCATCTGGTCTAATAGACGGCAATCTCATAATGATAAAACTCAGTGAATTATGTGTTCCTGCACATAATATTGAGGATTTTTCCAAGTTGAAACGTTCTTTTGCCTGTGTTGCTACAAACCTTGAAACGGGTGAACCAGTTACCATAACCAAAGGGTATTTGCCTGAAGCGGTTAGATGCAGTATGTCTTACCCTATGGTATTCAGACCCGCTGAATACGACGGTATGCTGCTCGTAGATGGCGGAATTGTAAGCAATCTTCCAGCAAAAGAATTAAAAGCCTTAGGAGCAGATATAATAATCGGCGTAAATGTGGGCTCTCCGTTGAGTAAACGTCGTGAATTAAACAGCATGCCATCAATATTGGCACAGTGTGTAAGTTTTTTGAACGAACAAGACATGGAAAATCAAGTTAATGCCTGTGATATTTTTATTGAGCCAGACATGAAAACATTTGCAACATTTTCGTTTAAAAACATACCTGCTATAATCAAAAGCGGAGAAGTTGCCTGTGAATCTCACAAAGAGGAATTGGCAAAGCTTGCCGAAATGTGCAAAGACTTGGATAATAAAGGAATAAGTATTCCTGATTACGATGAAAACGTAAAAATGCATTTTTCTTCAATAGAAATTGAAGGAGCAGAAAAATCGAACACAGACTACCTTTTTCATAAAATAGGCGAATTAAATAAAAAAGAATTGAGTTTGAAAGAAATTAAAAAAGTAGCTGAAAGAATGCTAGGAACAGGCTTAATTTCAAAAGCTTATTTTAAAATAATTCCTATAAATAATAATGATAATAAATTAATTTACATTGTTAAAACTTCAGAAGCTTATGAACACAATCTAGGATTAAGATACGAAGAAGGTCAGGGAGCCCAGTTTCTGATTAATCAAACAATTAAAAATAAATTCTTTGCAGGAAGCAGAACATCAATAGATTTGGTTTTGGCAAATAATCCAAGATTTACTACTTCCGAAGAATTGTCAGAAGTTGCCAGAACAGGTTTTGGCTCTGAAATAGAATTTGACGTAAGAAAAAATAGAATTAACTCATTATATGACAAAGTGTTAGATGTTAAATTTAAAGAACAGGTTATTACTACTGCTCTTTCATTGCATAAACGATTTTCAAGTTCTTCAATAATAAAAGGCGGAGTAATGAAACGCTTTGGGGGTTCTGATATAAATAGGGTTGAAAACGGAATAAATCATGATAATTACGAATATTCTGGCTATTTTGGTAAAATTATTACCGACAATTTGGACAATGCAGTCAAACCACGTTTTGGAAACAGATTTAATTTCACTTATCTAAAAGCCATAGATAAGGCAAATTTCAGTAAAAACAAGGCAACAGATGAGTTTTCTCGTTATACTGCCGACTATAAAGGCTATCTCCCTTTGACATGCAAGACAACATTAGGTGTTATGGCATCCTGGGGTAAATTATCATCAGATGAAGTCCCTGGGCATGAATTATTTTATCTCGGCGGTAAAAACATTTATGATGAAAGCAGTATTCCCTTCTATGGACTAAGCTATCAGGATTTATGTGGAAGACATGTTATTACCACTGGTATTGAATTACGCAGAGAAGTTGCTAAAAATATGAATTTGTTTTTAAGAGCAAATAGAGGGAATATTACTAACGACGAACATGATTTATTTGATAACGATATGCAGTTTTACGGAGGTGAAGCAGCTTATTCCTTGAAGAGTAAAATAGGAATGATAGAATTATCTTATGGAGCAAACGACTATAACCACGATAAACTTGCTCTGATTTCATTTGGTAACTCATTTTAGGTAAATTTTCATTGTTTAACTTCAGATTTGCATACATAGATTAATAAAGAACTTTTCATATTGTGATATAATACTTTGTAAAACCGAATTATTTGTTTTATGGAGTTTATTATATGAAAAACATTATGGTTTCTGGCTGCGGCGGAAAGATGGGAAGAACTCTTTCTAATTATATATGTTCTCTTGCTGATTATAAACTTGTTGCTGGGGTAGACCCGAAATTGGCAGGACATAGCATTAAGGAAATCGCTACAGCAGCAGATGATTTTAAAATATCTGGCAGCGTTAAGGAAGGTTTGAGTTCTACAAAGGTAGATATAGTTATAGACTTTACTGCACCGTCAGTTGTTGTTGGCAATGCTATTGAATGCTTGAATGCAAAGACTCCGATTCTTATTGGGACAACAGGTATTTTACAGGAAGACCAGAATAAGCTTGATGAATTAGCTAGGAAAAATGGAACTTCTATTATGATTGTTCCTAATTTTGCTATTGGTGCGATTCTTATGATGAATTTTGCTAAGATTGCAGCTAAGTTTATGAAATCTGCTGAAATAATTGAACTTCATCACGATACTAAGGTCGATAAACCTTCTGGAACAGCTATAAAGACTAGAAAGGGGATGTTGGAAGCGACAAACAGAATGAATGAAGAAAAGGATTCTAATGTTATTCCAATACACTCTGTCAGATTGCCGGGACTTGTTGCTCATCAGGAAGTAATATTCGGTGATTTGGGGCAGACCCTCACTATTAGGCATGACACCTGCAACAGAGATTCCTTTATGCCAGGCATTTCAATGGCATTAAAGCAGATTGGCACATTTGTAGGACTAAGAGTTGGCCTTGAGTTAGAGGGCTGAGAGTGGTAAGCGGACAGATTGCTTGCTCAACCTTATTCTCCTCCGCGGTCTCTTTATTGAGAGAGATAAGAGAGAAGAGCCTAGAGATAAGAGGAATGTTTAGCAAACGCAATTAACTGATAAATCATCATTTTCTAGCAATCAATGATTTTGTGCAATCCTTTAAAACCCCCTTTGTCAAAGGGGGATGTCTACGGAGTAGACTGGGGGATTTTTGTGAACATTTCGCCAAGCAGTAGAAAGTTAAGTCAGAAGACTTGTAGTGAAACAAAAGCCAATTCCCTTATCTCTCTTCTCTAATCTCTTTTCTCTAAATTAAAGTTTCGCATCTACTGTCCGCTTTTAAAAGAATTGAAAGACAAGAAAAGCCTACCCTTTTGTCATAAAAAGGATAGCGTATGGGCTTTAGCCCTGAAAGCTATACGTTTATGACAATGGGTTGACTACAATATGTT
>JAFXRA010000276.1 GCA_017526725.1 Candidatus Rifleibacteriota bacterium | reverse complement strand
GTGACCGAGCTAGAGTAACTCTTCTTTAGCGATAGCGTATTATTAATCCACAGAACTATCTTTACTCTGGTTAGTTCACCCCTCAGTCAGCAAGCTGACAGCTCCCCTCAAGTGGAGCCTTTAGAAACACCCACCACCCACCACTTACCACTAATCACTAATTCTGGATCAGTTTTCAATAGGACAATTTTCTGACCATTAGAAAACATAAGCCAAGCAAAGCTTGGCTAAGAGATAAGAGATGAGAGAGAAGAGATAAAGAGGATTGTTTAGATTGTAAGCAATCGAATCATTGCAATTTTTCAGAAGTTTGAGTTTTAATCATTACCCTTATCTCTAGCCTCTTGGCTCTTAACTCTAAAATAAGAGTTAGTCCTTAAAAACAATAAAACATTAAAAAGTTTAAAATAGTAATATCACTCAAAAGCTAAAACAATCCCTCATCTCTCTTCTCTAATCTCTGCTCTCTGCTCTCTATGCTGGCTTTGCCAGCAAGACCCTTTTTGTTGTCTACACATTGTCATAATCGAAATATGGAATCAAAACCTAGTATAGATTTGTAACTAAAAATGTTTTCACTTGCTTTGAGGGAGATAACAAGGGAGGGTTGCATTTGTTCAAAATTCTGATATACTTAGTATAGAAGCGTGCAAGTGTTGGTAGCACTCACACGCTGAATACCAGTTAGTTAAGCTCTACTGTTATAAGCAGTAACGCAATAACTAACAGTATGACCAGGACTTTTTGCAAAGCTATACCTCCCTTCTTACCTCACAGGACTGTATAGCAGACAGAAGTCTCTCATAGCTTGCTATACCTGAGCTATTGAGAGGCTTTTGTTTTTTAGCTATTTTATTTTTAAAGAACTTAGACTTTATGAATTCTATGTTTGGTTTTTTATAGTAAATATTTTTAGTAAAAAACTATCTCATATTACCAACTAAAAAAGAGTATTCCTACAGCTAAGCTTTGGGGCTATTATAAAAAAACTTAGTGCGACGGGTTGCCAATCAGATTTTCGAGAGTTTTATAAAGCTGGTCTATTTCGACAGGTTTTGAAAGGTGGGCTGTCATACCAGCTTGTAGAGACTGCTGAACATCTTCATCAAAAGCATTTGCGGTTAAAGCGATAATTGGTATTTTCTTGGCATCTTCTCGCTCTAGCGCTCTGATAGATGTTGTGGCTTCCAACCCGTTCATAACAGGCATTCTTATATCCATCAACACTGCGTCATAATAATTTAATTTACTCTTAGAAAACATTTCTAGTGCGATTAATCCATTTTCGGCATAATCTACATCAATTTTCTTCATTTTCAGGATTTGCTTGATGATTTCGGCATTAATTGCCATATCTTCAGCAAGAAGCACATGCTTGCCTTCCAAAATAATGCTATTTGCTTCTTTCTTTGGCTTGTTAAGGCCTTTCTTTTTGACTATTCTTTCAAATTCCGCTAATACATGTGATGGGAACAGCGGTTTTGCCATAAAGCCATCAACACCTGCAAGCAAAGCATCTTCTAAGATATCATCCCAGTTATAAGCAGTCAGAATAATAATTGTAGTATTATCTTTGTATTTTTCACGTATTTTACGTGTTAATTCAATACCGTTTATATCGGGCATCTGCCAATCTATAAGAATAAGACTATAAGGCTTCTGCTTAGCATGTTGGAGTTCAATCATCTTTAATGCATCACTGCTTACTAAACAGGTATCTGCACTGATTCCCACATCTTCAAGCACTAATCTGGCGTGTTGACAAGCCACCTGTTCATCATCAATGATTAAAACCCTCATTTCTTTCTTATCGAATGTTTGGCTTACAAAGGATTTTCTATCAGAATTCTTCAAAGGAATAGTTAAAGTGAATTGGGTTCCAACGCCTTTTTCAGAATCAACCGAAATTGTGCCATTCATCAATTCGACAATATTTTTAGTAATTGCCATTCCAAGACCAGAACTGCCGAATTTATTATATGTGGTTGAATTTTCCTGCGAGAAAGCATCGAAAATTTTAGGAATAAAAGCTTTATCCATGCCTATTCCAGTATCTTTAATCACAAACTTTATAGTTGTATTATCATCAAAAGTATTCATTTGTTCAATAATGAAAGAAATACTTCCAGATGACTGCGTGAATTTTATAGAATTGCTTAAAATATTGATGATAACCTGCTTTAACTTCATATCATCGCCAATGTAGTAATCATCAACATTTCCATTTATGCGACATTCGAATTTTATGCCTTTTTCAGAACACTGAGTCTGAACCATAGTATTAATCTGTTCTAACATTTGCCTGAAAGAGAACTCTTCAAGCTTCATTATGATTCTGCCAGATTCGATTCTAGACATATCCAGAATGTTGTTTATCAGCCCTAATAGATGCTTTGCGCTTTCACCGATTTTTTCTAAGTTTTCTTTTGTTGATTTGGGAATATCCGGATTGGTTAAAGCAATGGTATCGTAGCCGATTATTGCATTCATTGGTGTTCTTATTTCGTGACTCATATTAGAAAGGAATGAAGTTTTAGCTAGATTAGCCCTTTCTGCTTCATGCAAAGCAGCAGAAAGCAGTTCATTTCGCTTCTTTTCTTCCTTTAAAACATCAGTAATATCTGATTTTAACAGGATGAAAAACCTGGAATTAGCATCAACAAGGTAATAAGTAAAACGTTTGTTGAATACTTCCCCTTCAATAATACAGTTTACATCTACAGAATAGGAAACTTTATCCTCTAGTTCTTTGGAGATTCTAGTTAAAGATAAAGCATCATCCAAATCTTTCACCTTTTGTGAAATTCCATTGGTAGCAGGCAATACTTGGAATTTAATGTATTGGGAATAACTTCCATCTCTTTTTTTAGGGAAAATGCTACCTTTTTCTGTATTTTCAACGTTACCTATAATAACACCGTAATTGTCACCAACAATATAAGTGACCATATCGTATTGCTTAACCAAGACTTTTTCTGTGAGGATTTCAGTTACTTTTTCTGTGTTATATTCTGTTTCTACTCTGAAAGCTATAACATCGTGAGTTATCGGGTCAACCAAAGCACTTTCTGAAAATTTAACAAAACAAGCTCTGCCTGATTGTCTTCGACAGTATGCAACAAGGGTAGCTGGTCCATCGCCTTTGTAATATCTTTCTAGAAGTTTGTTTAAATCAAATATCTCTTCATACTTCTTTTGGTCTTTAGGATCTATAAAATTTTCTAATCTAATCTGCTTGCCTTCAGAAATCGGTGCACCGGCATAGTCGGTATCAAATAAATCTCTTCCTCTGGCTTCTTCAATAATGCCTTTGGTGATGTTCATGCGCACTACAGTAAGGCTGTTATCTGCCAATGAATTGAACTGGTCTATCATTCCCTTGAAAAGGTCAACTCGTCGGCGTGTTTCTTCCTGCAAATTATGTTTTTCTGTAATGTCAACAATGAATACAAAATACACATTGCCATAACCTGGAAGATCTGCTAAATAGCCATAATCATCAACCCATCTTACTTCGCCGTCTTTTCGAATAATTCGGTATTCTACATAATCAAGGTTTTCACTGACTGGGTCGTCAATTTGAACATCTATTTTGTTTTGAATGTCTTCGAAATCATTGGGGTGCACAATACCTTTAAAGGTAAAGCCCGTGAGTTCCTTAAACTCTTCTAGGGTTTTACATGCAAATATTCGCATTAAAGCACGATTAACATAGAGAAGTTCCAAATCATCATATGCCTTATAAATAAAGAAACCGCCTGGAATCTGGTCTGCCATCCATTCTATAGCAGGTAATAACTGTTCAATATCTGGGGCTTTTATTACGCCGTTGGTGTTTTCTGGGTTGTTAAACATAGCGGTTTCCTCTATTTCTTTTATCTGCTTTTTATATAGTATCAAAGACAATTTTTTTATACAACTATTCTTTAAATTAACCTTAGTCTTTTTATTAT
>JAFXRA010000275.1 GCA_017526725.1 Candidatus Rifleibacteriota bacterium | reverse complement strand
TTGCTGAAGATAAGTCTTATACAGAAGAAGGTGGAAAAGCCAATCTGGATCTTGGCGATATGCAGGCCGATGCTGGTAAATACAAACAGGCAGCTTCTTCATACAGGAAAGCTATCAGAGATGCAAATTCTCAAGAAGAGGGAGTGGAAGCCTATCGCAAACTTGTCAGTATGCTTGATGAAAAGCAGAAAGATTATAAGGCTGCTGCAGCTGCTATTGAAGAAATGCTTGAAGCTTATCCGAATGCCAGAGGCAATGAAGAAATGATTTATAAGCTTGGGCAGATTTATGAAAATGATATGGATTCAATGGTAAAAAAGGTTGAAAATGGTAAAGTTCGCTATAGAAAGAGCGATGAAAGTTCTCGAAAAGCAATTGATTACTACGATTCAGTTACTGATAAATATCCGGATTCTCAGGTAGCTGCAGAGGCATTTATACGTAAAGGAAAAATATACGAGGACCTAAAAGAGTATTCTGAAGCTAAGGCTGAATATGAACGCTTTATAAAAGAATTTCCACAGCATAATGATGCACCGGCTATTAGGAATAAATTAAAAGATTTAGAAGGTTATTGATACTTTGCTGACTTTCTTGAATATAATACTTGCAGCTTTGCTGATATGGCTGACCTGCAAGTATTTTGATTTAAAAAAGACTTTAAAACCAACAGAAAAACGCTATTCTGAATTGGTTGATGCTCTTGCTTCTATTGTTGACCGTGTTGAGGGTTACGATAATGCTCATGCAAAAGAAGTAGCAGAATTGGCTGTAAAAATAGCCGGAAGGACTTCAATAACTTCAGAGCAGATTTCCAGCCTTGAAACTGCTGCTAAACTTCATGATGTCGGAATGCTTATGATTTCTAACGATATTATTAAAAGCCGTAGAAAACTTAGCGACGACAATGCTTTCATTATGAAAAACCACCCTCTGCTTGCTGAACATTATTTGAAACAGGAAGTTTCCATAAATGATAATATTCCAACTATTATCAGATGGCATCATGAGCGTTGGGATGGTTTTGGTTATCCCGATAGTCTTAGAGGCGAGCAAATTCCTGTTCTTGCCAGAATATTATCAATAGCTGATTCTATTTCAGCGATGAGAAGTTCTCGAAGTTATCGTAAAAGAAACTATAAATCTGATAAAGAAATAATAGATGAGCTTAAACGCCAGTCTGGTCTACAGTTTGACCCGGCATTGGTTAAAATTGCGGTTTCTATTCTCGAAGAAAACACATCTGATCAAGGATAATTTTATATGTTGCGCTTTCAGGCATCTTGGCTCGTAGAAACTATTCTCGACAATTTAACTGTTGTCGGAAGTGAGCCGATATGGTTTTTCCCATGCCTCTGCAAATTTATGCCTCTTGAATGGTTGGGGCATCGGAATGCTTCTATTTTTATAAATGTTCCTATTCATAGTCAGTCAGTGCTTTTTAAAAACTGGTTCTCAAATAATGACGCTTTCCCTCAGGAAGAGGTTATGAAAGCTTTTAACCAGATTTTGATGAAGAATATTGATATTAACTTGAATCCCTTTAAGCCTTGGTTAGATGTTTATTTTACTAAGCAGCAACTTGATTATCTGCTTTATTGGCGTGAAGCAGCTAATGAGTTGACTAACGAAGCTATCAGAGATAGCTTTTTGGCAATTGTTTTTCAAGTAATTAATTATTGGTTGGCTAACAATAAGTCTGGCGCAGCCAATGCTTTCCCGCCAGATGAAATACTTGCCTATTATTATAAAAGATACCGAGGTTTTCGTGAACACAGTGCCAAATTCAAAATCAGTGAGCAGTCATTGGTGGATTTGGAGCCCAAGACCTGTGATGTAGCGGTATTCAATCTAACTTTCGGTGACGAAGATTATTTGGAAGATGAGTTGCTTCTTGTCTATAATGCCTGGATAGACGGCTATAATGATGTTGAAGAATCAAAACGCAGCTTTAGCAATATTTTGAGCCAGTATATACTGGAATTGGGAAAGACAAATAATTTTAACTTTTATAAAAAAATGAGAGAAAATGCTAAAATTGCTGCATTCTGTTGGTCAGGAACAGGTATCTCTCCCAATCTTTATCAGAGAATGCTGGTTGAACCTTTACAAAAGCTTTTTGCAGAAAAGTATAAAACCAGTAAGCTTGTTTTCAAGCCCATCGACCCAACTACTGATTCCTACGATTATATACTTCTATTTTATTGATTCTCTTTAAAAGACCCCCTTTATTAAAGGGGGATGTCATTCGTAGAATGACTGGGGGATTTTTGAGAACTTTTTCAAGCTGTAATAAGTTAAGTCCGAAGACTTATAGTGAACCTAAGGGCAATTCCCTTATCTCTCTTCTCTTATCTCTAATTTGAGGTTTTGCGTCTAATGTTCGCTCTGTTGCTCTATTGCTCTGTCGCTCTGTCGCTCTGTGTTCTCTAAAGTAGCCTACCTATTGTCATAAACGTATAGCTTTCAGGGCTAAAGCCCATACGCTATACTTTTTATGACAAATGTGTAGCCTTCTCTTGTCTCAGATATATTACTTTCAAAAATTTGGTGTTGATATAAAAGATGCTGCCCCGCGATAGTGGGGAAGCTGGCGAGCGAAGCGAGACTGAAGGGAGAGCAATGCAAAGCATTGCGCTAAAAGGTATGTCGGCCAGCCGCTTGCTCAACCTTATTCTCCTCCGCGTTCTCTGTTAATCTTTGAAAGCCATGTTTATAAGTTTAGAGTTTCCAGAAATATATTCTTTCTTTCGTCTATTATAAAGTTGCTATTGTGCCAGAGATAAACAAAAGTTCCGTTGTATTGCTTGCATTTGTTGATTAATACACTGATTTTATTTTTTATAGAGTCGGGAATCATCTCTGTTTGATAATGGAAAAGGCTGGTATCCATAACGATTAATGGCTTTTCTTTTAAATTGAGTTGTTGTTTTGTAAGAAAATTGAAAACAGGATATTCCAAGCATGTTCCGCATCTGAAACCTATCTTGTCGGCATAAGCGAGAGAAGAATCCCATTCCATATTGTTGTCTTCCCAGATTTGCCAAGTATAAGGTGCTTCAAAGCGCAAATAATG
>JAFXRA010000274.1 GCA_017526725.1 Candidatus Rifleibacteriota bacterium | reverse complement strand
CCATTCTGGTTCTTTAACCCTATAGAATTCGTTAAGAGCAATATTCAGGGTGCTTACCTGCTGTTCTTCGTCTGAGGCTTTTGCAATTAAATCATCTAATGAGAAAATACTCTTTTCGCTATCTTCATCCAAATCTTCAAACTCTCCGGGAGCTGGAGTCTGAATCATCATCGCTATATTTACCCATTCTCTTAAAGTAACAGGTTTAACACTATCTGAGATTAAAAATTCAACGGTTCCAGAATCGTTCATGCGGAAAATACGCCCTAAATAGCCTTCATTACCAGGAGAAGGAAAAATATAACCTATATGGTTTTTATCCCACTTTGATTGGAATATTTTAGAAGTAATACCTTCACTTGCAAAGAATTGAGCTTTGAACATAAGTCTAAATGGGTGCCAGTTCGCGTTTAGAATAATAGGAAGAAACTTTCTTGTTTCTGTGGGCAAAAACCATTTTGTAATACCGTTAGAATTAAAATTCATTGTTCTGGTTCTATGCTCAGAATGTAGGAATATATATCTGCCTTCTGCTCTAGATTTCATTCTGAATTCAGCTTCGTTGAAATCTATTTTTGAAGGGGTAAATTTTTCAGGTATTGCAAAAGTATAACCATTGATTTTTATTCTGTAACAGGGGCCTACATCCTCTGTATTTACAAGATTTATATGTTCTGGTGCGCTGAGAAAAACATCTTCTGATATTTTAAGGGTTTTGACAAAATGATTGCGACAGGCTATAGGAATAACAACGAATAAAATTAGCGGTACAGATATAGCTATAACCCAAATAGCTATTTTTTGAACTTTCTTTAGAAATAATTCTCTAGGCGACGGCGGTTTTGGAGCCTGCTTTTTGCCTTGGTTTTTAGCCATTGATTATAATTCCTCAGAATCTTCCGGTTTCGATTCTAAATTTTCAAGCATTTCATCAATTGTATCAATAAGAGAAGATTGAGGATATTTTACTTTTATGTCTATAAAAATAGCCATAGCTTCTTCTATGTTATTATCAGAAATTAACATTTCAGCTTTTGTGAAGAGCAATTTATCCATAAAGCTGCATTTGGGGTTGTCTTTTATTAATTTGTCCAGTTGCTTTAATGCAGCTTCTGTATGTTCATTCACTATTTCTAACTGAATTTTATAATATTGAGTCAGTAATTTTTCATTGTTTATATTATCGTGAATAAATTCCAGCTCTTTCTGCGAGATTTCTGTAAAGTCGCTGTCAGTATGTTCCAATACTATTTTTTCGAATATTTTCATTGCTTCAGAATATTTGCCGGAATACTTTAAAGCTTCTGCGTTAAAGAAAAGAGCTTCGCAAAAAGCCTTAGAACTCATTTTCCCTGTCGAAGATGCTATTGCCTGATTATACAGTTGAGCGGCTTCTAAAGTTTTTCCATTATGCATATATTCTGCTGCAAGGTTCATAAGTAAGTTATAGTGAGAACCTTCATTATAGCCGATTTGATTAAGTTTTAGCTTCCCATTTTCCAAAGAATACATTTCTAATTTATATAATTCTGGTGGAGCATAATCATGGAAACTGATGAGATATTTTAAGCATAAAACAGGTTTGGCATTCTGTGTAGTTACGAAGACTTCACGGCAGGTCAATAACTTGCTTTCGCTTTCTTCATCTGGGAAAATCTTTTCAAGGCTTTCTTTGATTGTGTAGACAAAAGGAATCACATTCTGGCTGTCAGCATATTTTAAAGTCGCAATTATTTCTGTTTTCCCATCATTGTCTAAATCGTATTTTATGAGTTCATGCGGTTCTAAGCCTTCATAATTGTCTACAACTATAGTAATTTTAGGTGATTTTTTCAGAATAAGCTGGGTTGTATCGCCTTGATTAGTCTTTTGTAGAGCTAATGCCCCTAAGCTTTGAACTTCAACACTGGTTTTTAATGGAGTGTTTCCCGTAGCCGAAGCGGCACTAAGATTAGTGCTTGATAAACTAATAATAAGAAAAGAAATAGATAAAACTGTTAAATATTTATTGAACTTCATTTTTTTTATTATAGAAATTGTTAACCTGCTTCTTCATTAATTCTATTGCTTTGTCAGCCATTTCTTCTATAGGAATCTGCTGACTGCAACCGGAAGCTGGAACATGCCCACCTCCGCCAAGAGTTACAGCAACTTCTTTTACGTCTATGCCTCCTCTTGAACGAAATTCACATGCAGAAAAACCATCTTCTCTTTCAAAGATTACTACAGAAGCAGTTACACTTTCAATAGTTAATGGAATATTAAATATTCCGCTCGCAAAAATATTTCCTACATTGGCATTAAATTTTGCCAGATCTTTTTGGGTAATTACCAAGGTAGCCAAATGATCGTCACATTCTAACTTGAAGTTAGACAGACCAAAACCTTGAATTCTTAAATCGACTTCTTTTCTCCCGCAATTCAAGGTATTCAGTATTCTTGAAACAGACAAGCCTGTTCTTAAAAGAGCCGCTGCTGCTTCATGAGTTGTGTATCTTATGTTTTCGTTGGAAAAGGTTCTTGAATCAGTCATCAGACCAAGCATAAGGCTTTCTGCTATATCAGTATCAAGAGGGAACCCAGCCTTTTCTATAAGAGCAGTAACTATTTCGCAGGTTGCCTGTGCACCAGTATCAACGTAGTTGATGTCTCCGAAGTTTACATTGCTAGCATGATGGTCAATATTAATCAATGTTGTTTTAGATTTGTCGTATTTAAAGGTTATTCCGTGTCTTTCAGCATCACCGCAGTCTAAAACTATGATTAAATCGTGGTCAGATTCTATTTCTGGTGCTTTCAACAATTCATGACCTTCTGGCCATACAAAAGGAAATCGTGAAGGTACGCCGTCTAGCAAGTCAACTTCAACTTTTTTGCCTAGCTTTTCCAAAGATTTCATCAAGCCCGAAACAGAGCCAATGGCATCTCCATCTGGTCTAAGATGTGCTGTTAGTATTATTTTCTGGCTTTTTTTAATTAAGTCTATTATTTTGTTCGCTTCGTTTTGTAAATTTTCAGGTATCATCATTTTTTAGATATACGATATAAGATTTAATATTTAAGTTTTTATTGTTTTTGATATATGTGGTAAGACTGCAACAAGCAGTCGTGATACAGCAACAAATGTTGCTTGTGAGACGATTGCTGACGCAATCCGTGGTAATTGTTTCCTATTTCCACAAGCAGTGAAACTGCTGTCTCACAAGTTGCTAACGCAACTGTCCCACTTTCCACAAGAGGCATAGCCTCTTAATCTACATTGCCAAGTTCTTTATTGTCATCCGTATCTGTAACGTGCTTAAGCATAGCATTGATGTCACGTTCCATTTCTGCACAATAAAGTTTTGGATCTTTATGTTCAAGAGTACATCTTTCAAGGTAATCAGCAATAAGGTCACGAATTTCAAACCAGGCAGTAATTCTTGGTTCAAATGCAAGATTGTCAAGGTAGCCATAAATAGCGTTAAGATTTGGGTCTTTTTGCATTTCTGCTTTCATTTTTTCTGAAGTTACAGAAGACTTTCTTACTGGCATGTATGTGGTTCCAATACTCCATTCAACACCATTTTCTGTATTAGTAAACCATTTAATAAAATCCCAGGCACCTTCAATTTTCTTTGGGTCTTCATTTTTGAATATACATATATTAGTACCAGAAAGAATGGTGCTTCTATAGACCCCATCGGGCTGACTTGCATCTTCAATGCCAGGAACAGGTGCCATACCCATTCTGAAATCAGGATTCATATATATTTTACTTGTAACGCTTGATTCGATAATTCCGCATTTTTTAGCCATAAATTCGTTCTGATGGTCAAATGCCTGACCTTCTTTGGCTAAACCGTCTTTTAACATATCCTGAAGGAAACACAAAGAGTCAATAGCAGCTTTTTCATTAAAACCGCACTTTAAAGTGCCGTCTGTATCACGCTTAACAATATAACCTTTGTTTGCTTTGATTCTATTTAAGAAACTCCAGTTATTAGACTTTGCGCAACCATAACCGTATTTATCCTTTTCGCCTTTGGCTTTATAGAAATCAACGATTTTCTGACAGTATTCGCGAAGTTCTTTAAAGGTTCTCGGAGGTTTTTCAGGGTCTAGACCGACTTCTTGGAACATGTCTTTGTTATAATAAAGAACTTGAACACTTTTATTGAAAGGAAATGAATATAATTTCCCGGCAAAAGTATTGTTTATACGTAAAGCAGGAATAATATCGTCTCTGATGTCTTCAACGCTTTTACCTTCTTTTTTGGCTGCTTCAATATCTGCATTAATTAAATCATCAATGCAGACAATTTTTTTGTGCTTAATAAATTTCTTCGTCAAGGTTTCAAAGCACTGGGCGACATCGGGGGCTTCATTAGCAATCAAAGAAGCGAGAAGTTTCTTTTGAAGCGTGTCATAACCGCCCATGTTGATAGTTTTAACATAGCATTTGCTATTGGGGTCGTTGTTATATTTGTCTATTAGTTTATCCATTGCTTCGCCAAGCGGACCGCCCATAGCGTGCCAGAAAACTATTTCTGTTTTTCCACTCAGATTAGCATTTGACTTCGATTTTTCATCTCCAGTATCTGCCCAGAAGATCTGATAGACTATGATTATCCAGGCAATAAGAACTATGATTAAGAAAACATCCATTCCGGTTAATCTAAATCTATTGTTTTTACCCAATTTGATTTCCATTTTCTTACTCCTTCATACCTGAAGTTGCAGAAGATTCTACAAACTGTTTCTGGGCAAAGAAATACATAATTACCAATGGAAGTATAGTCATCGTGGAGGCAGCCATTAACTGACCCCATTCATTTCCTGCGTCAGAAGAGAAATAACTTAAACCGACCTGAATAACTCTGAGGTTTGTGTCGTTGGTAACTATCAATGGCCAAACGAAAGCATTCCAGTTGGATAGGAAAGAGAAAACCCCCATTGTTACTAGAGAAGGTTTACAGAGTGGTAAAGCTACTCTCCAATAGAAACCGAATCTTGAACAGCCATCAATAATAGCTGCTTCAAATAAGTCTTTTGGCAGTTGCATGAAGAACTGTCTTAAGAAGAAAACTGCATAAGCAGAAGCCAGCCAAGGAACAGTTAAGGCTAGATAAGTGTTTATCCAGTGCATTTTTGAAAGCATAATATAGTTAGGAATAAGTAATGCTTGCTGAGGAAGCATCATTGTTCCCAAAATCATCAAAAATACAAGGTTTTTACCTGGAAAGTTAAAGAAAGCAAATGCATAAGCTGCTAAAGAAGCGAAGAATAAGGAGACAGCAGTTACTGTAATACTTACGAACAGAGTATTCAAGAAGAATCGGTAGAATGGCTGTGCTTTCAAAGCATTTTTGTAGTTATCCCACCATTCAAAAGGTTTCTTTCTTGGGTCTCTTTTGTCTTCTGGAGTCGCATACCAGGCATCATCTAATTCTTTCTGTTCTTTGATGCGTTTTATATCTGATTCATCATTCAAGAAAGAAGGTCTTATTGAGTCAGGCAACAAAACAATCTTGTCGGTAGGACTTTTGATGATTTCAGAATTACTTTTAAACGAGGCACTAATCATCCAAACAAATGGAAATAGCATAAAGAAAGCGCCTAGAATTAATATTATGTGAACAGGTATATATTCTGGATGTTTTATTTCATGCATAATTAGTCACCTCAAGAATAGTGAACTTTCTTTTCAATATAAAGCTTGTTGAATAGAGTGCAAGCAAATATAATCAAGAAAAGAACAAATGCCATTGCTAAAGCATATCCAAATTCAAACTGGTCAAAAGCTTTGCGGTAGAGGTAATAGACAACAACCATTGTGCTCTTTAATGGGCCGCCACGTGGAGTCATCATATATACTTGCGAGAAAACCTGAAACGAACCAATTACTGACATTGTAAAAATAAAGAATGTTGTTGGCGAAAGCATTGGCCAGGTTATGTGAATAAACTGCTGCCAGCGGTTTGCTCCGTCTATACGAGCTGCTTCATAAAGGTGCTTTGGAATATTCTGCAGCCCTGTCAAAAATATGATGACATTGTTGCCAAGGCCTTTCCAAACACTCATTACAATGATTGCCGGCATTGCCCAGTTTGGATCCTGCAGCCAGGCAACAGGTGCTATTCCAAATAAACCTATGACTTTATTTAATAGACCAATCTCAGGATGGTAAATAAAGTTCCAAACGATTGCTACCGCGTTTATTGAAGTAACAACAGGAATGAAATAGGCTGTTCTGTAAAAACCAAGCCCTTTAATAGGATTATTAAGCAGAATAGCGATACCCATAGACAATAATATTGTCAGAGGAATACTCAATGCTGCGTAATAAATAGTGTTCCAGATAGATTTCCAGAACATTGGATCGTCAAATAGACGAGTATAATTACCCGCTCCGACGAATTCAGGATTCCCGATTAAATCCCATTCATAGAAGCTTACGCCTAGCGCCATAAAAATTGGAAGCACATGAAATGCGAATAATATTATTATTACAGGCATTAAATACAGATATGCTCCCCAATCGTTTCTTTTGTTTAGCATTTGCTTTATTCCTGTTATTAGATTTTTAATACAGAAAGAGTATATTAGAAAAATATAAATGTGGCAAATTATTTATTAGTTGGTCATATTTTGTTTTTTTTATTGTTAAGAAAAAATAACAAAAAATAAGTTGAAAAAATTTTTTATTATGGTATAAGAGTAACCATTCCAAAATGAAAGGGGAATTTTATCGTGAATTTTAAAAATTTATTTGTAGCTTTAATCGTTGCAATTTCTCTCTCTACCGCTGTTGTTGCTCAAGAAGCACAGGATCCAAACGCTTTCGGCGATGTTAAATTTGGTTTTACTAAGGAAGAAGTAAAAGCTTCAGAAAAAGATAGCACTCTCGTTCTTGATCATAATGAAGAATTAATGTTCAATGAAACTTCTGAATTTTTAGGTAAATCACAGAATTGTTATTCTTTCAGTGATGATGGTAAACTTGTTGCTGTTACTCTTAACATAATCAATGACCATGAAGATATTGCTAAGTATATCGAAGATTATAACAAGATAAATGAAGCTTTCATGCAGATGTACGGAGAAGCTGATGAACAGGGTGTTTCTACTGATGATGAAGCTATTCTTAAAGATCCTGCTAAATTAGCTCAGGCTATAAAAGACGGCAAAGTCGTTGCTTCAACTGTTTGGAAAAAAGAAAACTATTCTATTTCTCACATTCTTTCTGCAAAGATGGATTCTGAAGGAATGGACGAAACAACTTTAAAAGCTACAGTATTCACACCTATCTGCCATTTAGTTCTTGCTCAGCATAATTCTATCGCTGCTAGCGCAGAAGGCGAAGAAGCTGCTAAATAAGTTGAAAGATTTATAAAATATAGCAAAAAAACGCTTGGGATTTCCCTAGCGTTTTTTCTTTGCTAAAAACTTATTCTTCCCTTATAATCAAAGTGTTGTATTATCCTACCTCACTATTTATGAAAGGGTAAAAAATGTTCTTAAAAAGATTACTTGCTATTTGTCTTTTTGTATCTGTAGTTTTTGGAGCTTTTTCTGTTTCTGCTGCTCAGTATCATGTTCATAAAAATGCGCCCCATAAAAGCTTTTCTAAGAAATTAGATGAAAAAGGTTTGATAACAGAATACTATACTTATTTCTATGGTGATGAAATAGTAATGAAGCACACTGTTTCTTTCTTAGCTAATGGACAAATAAATATTAATGGTGGATGTTCTGTTCATTTTAAAACAAATACTCCTGATAAAGGCTGGAATAACACAAGCAAAAATGCTAAAGGGCAAACAGTAGTTACCTGTTACTATTTTCAGGGGAAAATCAAAGCTGTTTTTACAATTACCAATAATGGTAATGGAAATTACAGCGTCAACTATTCCCCAGAAATAGTTGACCCCAATATTTGATTCTGCTGCCAGATGCAGGTTATCGGCTGTCAGAAACTAACTGTCTGAAAACAGTTAATATAACTGATTCTGACTTTTATGATTTTAACTTAAAATTATTATGAGAATTTAATATTACGTAAAGGGAAAAAATGTTTTACAAAAAGATTTTAATTTTGACATTAATCTGTTCTCTACTTCCATTTGCTTCGTACGCTGCTAAAAAATCTAAAAAAACAACTGATGATGAAATGGGAAACTTCGAAGAATTAGCTGAAAAGAAAGCAAGCGAAGCTAAAATTAAGAAATATAAACATGCTTGCGATGGCTTGGTAGACTTTAAATGGGGTGCTAGCCTAGAAGCCGTTTCCAAAAAGTTGAAAGACCAGATTATCCAGAAGGATGATGAATCAGTAATCATTATTTCTCCGAATAAAGATGTTCAAGGTGCACTTGTTTTTATTTTCGAAGATAAAAAATTGAATGGTGCCTCTGTTGTTATTTCTACAAATGAAAAAGCCAAGCCAATAGATACTGTTAAAGAATTTGTCAGAGTATCGCAATATATTAATGATATGTATGGCTCTCAATACTGTATTCAGGCAGAATCTCCAAGAAATCTTAAAAAGAAGGCTGAATCTTATTCAAAAAAGTTATCTGCTGGTGAAGTTAATTTTACTGATATGTGGCTTGTAAATAATAATAAAACCTTAATAAGCCACTATATTGAAAAGAATGAAGATTATAAAGAAGGTTCTGATGAACCTCTGCTTTCTCATGCTGTTGTTGTTATGGATGCTGCCGGCTTAGATGTAGAAGAATTGGACGGTGACGAATCTTTAGAAACCAAAAATACTGAAGAAAAAGAAGAAGAAGCTGAAGAAAAGCCAAAGAAAAAGAAAGCAGAAACTAAAGAAGCTAAAAAAGCTTCAGATGAACATACTACGATTAAAAAATATAAAGGCGCATGTATAGACCTTGTTCCTTTCAAATGGGGCGACAAGATGGATACTGTAAAAAAAGCAGTTAAATGGCCTTTAATTGAAGATACCGGTAATTCTCTTTTCTATAAAGGTTATTATTGCAAACATACTGCAGAAGTTGAATATATCTTCGAAAACAACAAGCTTACTCAGGTTTGCTATGCTTTCAATGTTCCTAATGATAAGCCTGAAGACTATTCAAATGATTACGAAGAAATCAGCAATTATATTTATGAAAAGCTTGGTAACTGTGTTTTTGCCGATGTCCCTGAAGACTTTGAAGATAACAAAGCTAAGTGTGCAAAGCAGGTTATGAAGGGTGATGTTGAACTGACAATGCTTTATAGCTTTGGGGATGGTGCCACCGGTGTCAGACATTTTATGCGTAAAATGACTACTGACGACGGAAGCAAACCAGATTGTCCAATAGATCACTTTATTGGTGTCTGGGATAACTCCAAAAAGAATCTTCATAAAGACCTTGAAGGCGAAGAAAATGGTAGCGAAGAAGAAGATGTTGATGAATATCTAGATAAATATCTTGATGGCGATGATGACGAAGACTAAGAATTGAAAGTTAGAAGTGATACTAAACTATTGCTGAAGGAATATTACTAAAGCTTCCCCTTGAGGGGAAGTGGTTCCGTAGGAACCGAAAGGGTGACCTAACTAGAGTAAACTTATATTTATTGTTCTAAATCATTGAATTAAACATTAAACTAAATTTATCACTGGTTCGGTCACCACCCCTTTAATTCCCCTCCTCAAGGAGGGGCTTTAGAAGACATTAATTATAGCAATGGGTAAGAAACTCTGCTCCTTAAAAAGGGAAGTAAAGAAAAAGGATAAAAATATGAACAACAAATTATTAGCAACAGCAGCATTCGTATCTATAGCTCTGGGTGCCTATTCAGCCCCAATATATACTGTTTTGGATTTAAACTCTTCTTTGCTGATTCAGAACGAATCATCTAAAGACATTCTTGAAACTGATGGAGAAAAACTATTGGCTCTTAACCTTCCTAAAGATAAAAGAAAAGGCTCTAAAAAGGAAGATGTTGAGGACGAAACAGATGATGAAGATGAAGAAACTTCTGATGATGAAGAAGTAGATGATGATTCAGAAAATGAAGGCGATGATTCTGACGACGACGATGGTGATGAAGCTGGTGCCGATACAGATGATGGTGACGATGACGATGACGGTGCAGATTATACAGATGACGGTGACGAAGATTCAGAACCAAGTAATGGTAATGGTTTCGGAGATATAAAATCACAGTTGGAAGATAAGAATTCGACTCTTCCTGAATCAAAATCTGATGTTCATATTCATAAGGATATACCTCCTAGGACTGAAACAACTAAATTAGATCCTATCGGCTCTGTGCAAGAATATACAACCTATCTTTATGGCGATGAAATAATATTAAAACATACACTTACCTTTTATCCTAACGGCTCATACAATATTAATGCAAATTGTAAAGCCAATTATAAAACAAATACTCCTAATAAAGTTGTACCAAATACAAGACAACAAGGCAATTTATGGATAACAGAATTCACTTTTTTTGAAGGGAAAATAAAATCTGTTTTCACTCTTACACCTCTAGGAAACAATCGTTGGCATATAGATTATAAGATGAATATAATAGACCACAACATCTAATAGAATTAGGAATTAGGAGTGAGGAATTAGGAATATAAGGAATTTTCATGAAATATAAAATACTAGCTTTATCTGTAGCTTCTGTAATTGGAATTTCTTCTACCGTTCTATCAAGTGATAATACTGGTATAGACCATTGCTTATATAGCGGAAAAGAATTTGCCTACACAGAATCAACAGACAAAACCAGCATTAGCGATATTTCCTTCACAAAAGGAGATATGCTTGCTTTTAACTGGAATACAGGCAAAAACGAATCAGATTACGATGAACAAAGCGAAGATGATGAAGAAGATTACGATGATGAAAGCATTGATGAATCATCAAGCAGTGACGATGAAACAGACGATGATTATGACTATGATTCTTCTTCTTCTTCTCCTTCTCCTTCAAAAGGCGGCGGTTTTGCTGATATAAAAGCATTAATAGATAAAAAGAATCAGTCTCTTCCAGTATCAAAAACTGAATATCACATTCATAAGAATGCACCTGCAAGAACTCTTACTAATAAATTAGACCCACAGGGGGCAATGACTGAATATATAACTTACTTTTATGGTGATGAAATAGAAATGAAACATACTGTTTCTTTCCTGGCCAATGGTAATGTTAATATTAACGGCAGTTGTAAAGCTAACTATACGACGAATACCCCTAGTAAGAGCTGGAGTAACTCAAAAAAAGTTAATGGACAGACAATAATGGAATTCTATTACTTTAATGGAAAAATAAAGGCTTCTTTTACTCTCACCCCTCTTAGAAATGGGGCTACAAATGTTACTTATAATACACTTGTGGTTGACCCAAACATCTAGAAAAGGCTAGGGCTAAGGGCTTAGGGAAAAGGAAGAAGGGAGAAGACGGTTATAGTAAAAAAACAAAGTTTTCTATAAAACAATTCTCTAATCCCTACCCCCTACACCCTATACCCTAAAAAAATGATTGTTCTCAATCTAACGATTGCTCAGTATTGATGGTTATAACTTGAACTAACTATTCGGAATAAAAGGAAATTTCATGAAATATAAAATATTAGCTTTATCTGTAGCCTCTGTTATCGGTCTTTCTTCTATCGTTCTATCAAGTGACAATAGCGGAATGAACCATTATTTATACGGCGCAAAAGAATCTGCCACCACAGAATTAACAGATAAAACCATCATTAGCGATAATACCTTTACTAAGGGAGATATGCTTGCTTTTAACTGGAACGCAGGTAATAAAGATTCAGATACTGCTGAAAAAGGCAACAATAACGAAGAAGATGATGATG
>JAFXRA010000273.1 GCA_017526725.1 Candidatus Rifleibacteriota bacterium | reverse complement strand
TATGGAAAAGAAGTTAAAGCAGAAAACAATATACTTGCTTTATCTTACACTTCCAAAAACATGTCAGTAAAACTCCCATTTTTCTTAGAAATAACCTCAAAGGATCTGAAACCCGGAGACAAATTTGAAGCTTTTTGGGCTACTGGTTATAATCAGGGACCTGCTTATATAGAAATTTGCCATAGAAATAAAGTCCTGAAATCTTATTGGACTGACTCTAATAAGAACAAAGATTTTATTTCATTTCCTGTTACTGAAGATATGCGCGGAGGCTTCTTTGTAAAAGTTTTCCAGATCAAAAAAAACCGATATTACGACAAAAATATTTATATTCCTGTAAAATGGACCAACAAAGACCTTGATCTCAAACTTGTTCATTTTACTTCTAAAATGGAACCTGGTTCAAAAGAAAGCTGGAAAGTCGAAATTTCTGGTGAAGATGCCGAATATAAGAGCATTGAAATGCTTGCAGCAATGTATGACGCCAGCTTAGACGCTTTTGCTTCTAATAACTGGGAAAAAATCAATTTATTCTACATTGATAGAAACTTTATACAAAACAGATTCTCTAACTTTTCTTTTGAATTTAGAAACATGAGAAATAATTTTAAGAGGGATTTCATCAATGTAAAAAGTTACAGATTCCCCGATTTCCCATACGATATAATTACTGATTTCTATGGATATGGTTATCCGAGAATTGTAAGAGAACCTATGGCAATGGTTAAAAGCATATCTGCGAAACCAGCGGCACCTCCTGCAAGAAACAATTATGCTGATACTCAAGGGGTAAACTTAAAATCCGCTAATTTTATTGCTAGAGAAGTTTCTAATTCAGAGCCTGAAAGCAATGGAAAAAGCAGCAGCACCTCTGCTGCTGATAATAATACCAGCGCTTCACCAGATATAGACCTTTCAAATGTAAAAGCTAGAGCAAATCTTAATGAAACAGCCTTTTTCATGCCTCAGCTTACCCTTAACGACAAAGGCATAGTTTCAATAGATTTTGAAATGCCTGAAGCTCTTACTACCTGGAAATTCATGGGCTTTGCTCACGGAACTAAGCTTCAGTCAGGCTTAATAACCCAGGAAGTTATAACCCAAAAAGAATTGATGATTCAGCCTAATGCTCCTAGATTTTTAAGAGAAGGCGACAAGATAGCCTTTACGGTTAAAGTTACCAATCTTAGCGATAAGGAACAAAGAGGTTCTGTAGCCTTAGAATTATATGATGCAATTACTGATGAAAGCAGAAATGCAGAATTCAAGAATAACGAAAACAAAAAATCCTTTGTTGTTCCCGCAAAACAGTCTAAAGGTTTTAGCTGGCTGCTGGATATTCCATATAAGCCTGGTTTCGTTAAGTATAAAGCTGTTGGCGCGACAAAGACTCATTCTGACGGTGAAGAAGGCCTGCTGCCAATCCTATCTTCAAGAATATTAGTTACAGAATCAGTTCCGCTTCCAATAAGAGGGCCTGAAACAAAGAATTTCAAATTTGAAAAACTTCAGAAATCTGGAGATTCAAAGACTCTTGAACACAAAGCTCTTACGGTAGAAATGACATCTAATCCTGCCTGGTATGCAATTCAGGCTCTCCCCTACCTCATCGAATTTCCGCATGAATGTTCAGAACAGACTTTCAACAGAATTTATGCAAACAAGCTTGCTGCACATATAGCCAATTCTGACCCGAAGATTAGACGAGTATTCGATATCTGGAGAAAAGACGAGCTTTATAACAAGGGTACAGCTTTGATGTCTAATCTGGAAAAGAACCAGCACCTCAAGTCTGTTACCTTGATGGAAACTCCTTGGGTTCTTGATGCTAAGAATGAAAATGAACAAAAACATAAAATAGGCGTTCTTTTTGAAGAAGAAAGATTAAGAAGAGAAATAGAAGCCGCAACAAATAAACTTAGACATATGCAGATGTCTAGTGGTGCATTCCCATGGTTCCCAGGCGGACTTGAAAACACCTATATCACTCTTTATATAATGACAGGTTATGGGCGTTTAAGAAATTTGGGTGTAGACATTGACCTGCTCATTGCCTTACGCTGTGCTGATTTTCTTGATAGTAAAATAGTTGAAATATTTAATAAAATCAGAGCTTTTGATAAAGATTATAAAGAAAATAAACACATTGATTCATTTATTGCTTTCTATCTCTATGGCCGTTCTTTCTTCCTAAAAGACAGACCTATACCAAGATTCAGCCAGGAAGCAGTCAACTACTTCATTGACCAGGCCAAGAAATTCTGGCTGGAAGTTCCTTATAGAATGAGCCAGGCACATATGGCACTAGGCTTAAAACGTTTTGGCGATAATGAAACACCCAATAAAATTATTAAAAGCATAAAAGAACGCAGTGTTACAGATGAAGAAATGGGTCGTTTCTGGCGAGAAAAAGAAATCGGCTATTCTTGGAACAGAGCTGACATTGAAACTCAAGCAATGATGATTGAAATGTTCTCTGAAATAACCAATGACGAAGAAGCAGTTGAAGAATGTAAAATCTGGTTATTAAAACAGAAACAGACTCAATGCTGGAAAACAACAAAGGCTACTGCTGATGCCGTTTATGCTTTGATTCTTCGAGGCTGCGATCTTCTTGCTTCTGACAAGCTGGTCAAAGTCTATCTTGATAATACAGAAGTAAAACCTGAAAAGGTTGAAGCTGGCACAGGCTACTATCAGAAGATTTATTCCGGTGCTGAAGTAAAACCTCAGATGGGTAATATTCAGCTTAAAAAGGAAGACAAAGGCATAGCCTGGGGTGCTGTACACTGGCAATATATCGAAGATATGTCTAAGGTAACACCTTTTGAAAACAATCTTAAGTTGAAGAAATCACTCTATATCAAGACCAACACAGAAAAAGGTCCTGTAATTACTCCTGTAAAAGATGGAAAAGTAAGAGTCGGTGACTTGATTGTTGTTCGCATTGAACTTAGAACTGACCGTGATTTAGAGTTTGTACACATGAAAGACCAGCGCGGCAGCGGCATGGAACCTGTTAATGTTCTTTCAAGATACAAATGGCAGGATGGTCTTGGCTATTATGAATCCACCAAAGACACCGCTTCTCACTTCTATATTGACTATCTGCCAAAGGGTACCTACGTATTCGAATACGAAATTCGTGTTCAGCTTGCCGGTCAGTATCAGACCGGTATTGCGGAAATCATGTGTATGTATGCCCCTGAATTCAACTCTCATTCTGAGTCATTCATGCTTAATGTAGAAGCTCAATGAGAAAAGGCATAACCTGAAGCTTTTTTATAAAGGATAAATCTATGAATATCATGAAAAAAATATTACTGGTGGTGTTACTTATGGCTATGTTCCCATTTAATCTATTCGCTGATAGCTATGAAAAAATGTGGAAGAAGTTTGAGGAAGCCGAAGAAAATGAGCTTCCTCAAACAGCTTTGAAAGAAATAGATAATATCTATAAAAAAGCTTTAAAAGAAAAAGAATATGCTCAAATACTTAAGTCTGTATGCTATAAAGTCATAACAGAAGGTATTATTCAAGGCAATCTTCCCGAAGAAAAAATAATTCGTTTTGAACAAGTCATAGAAACAGCAGATAAAGAAATTCAGCCGATGCTGAAAGTATTGTTAGCCAAATGGTATTACCACTACTATGACAGAAACAGCTATAAATTTTATGATCGTTCTACTACTTCTGCTAGTGCTGATTTAAAAGACTTCAAAACCTGGGATTTGCCTCGTCTTTTTGCTCATATTTCCAAGCTTTATGATTCAGTATTAGAAAACGAAGAAGAATTATCTAAAATTCCCATTAGTAAATTTGATGAATTTTTAGAAGATGGGAATCAGCCTGTAGAGCTTAGAAGCAATCTATTTGAATTCTTCGTATATGAAGCCTTAGAGTTTTATTGTAATGAAGAACAAAGCACAGTTAAGCCTCAAATAGCTTTTGAAATTGAAGCAGACTCTGAAGCATTGGGGTCTATTGATGAATTTATAAATTGGAAACCACAGACTATTGATTCCGATTCATGCAATTTCAAAGCATTAAAACTATTTCAGAGACTTTTGGCTTTAAATAAAGCAACAAACAATGAAAATGCCCTTATTTATAACAATATTCAGAGACTGCAGTGGGCTAAAGAAGTTGCTGTAGGCGAAGGCAAAACAGAAAGATATATTTCCGCATTAAAACAGTTAGTTAATGAATATCCCAACAATGAATATACTGCAATGGCAATGTATCTGGCAGCAGATCAATACAGCAATAAATATGAATATGTCAAAGCAATTGATTATGCCGAAAAAGCCTATGAAAAGTGGCCTAACTCTAAAGGCGGAAAAATGGCGTTCAATCTTATTCAAAGAATAAAGCAGCCAGATATTTCCTACTCAACTGAAAAAATTCTAATTTCAAATACAAGTAAAATCAAAATTAATTTCAAAAACCTGAATCATGCATATTTCAAGCTTGTTAAGAGAAGTGAACAGGATGTTCTTAATAACAGATCTACAAATGGCGAAGAACAAAACGATTCTGAGATAAAGAGCACCATTGCGGCTACCCCAGCCTATAGTTTTGATGCTGAATTAGACCCTAAATCAGATTATAACTATCATAGCAAAACCATAGATCTACCCAAAATCGAAAAAGGGTTCTACTGGCTTGTTGCTTCTGCTAACCCTGAATTTAACAGAAAAAATAATTCACTTCATATAACTTCAATTCAGGTCAGTGATTTATCTCTGGTAACAAGAAGCAAGAATGAAAATGGAAGCAATCAAGTTTTCGTAGTAGACTCCATTACAGGAAATCCTATTGAAAATGCTGAAGTTACAG
>JAFXRA010000272.1 GCA_017526725.1 Candidatus Rifleibacteriota bacterium | reverse complement strand
AAAGCAGCAAAAGCTATTCCCAAGCCAGTATTGCCCGCAGTAGCTTCGATAATTGTTCCACCAGGTTTCAATATTCCTCTTTTTTCAGCGTCTGCAATCATATAAAAACCTGTTCGGTCTTTTACACTACCAGCAGGATTGAAGAGTTCAAGCTTAGCGTATAAATGTGTGTTTCCTGGTAAATCAAAATGAGTAAGTTCAACTAACGGAGTGTTACCTATTAATTCATGCATAGAATGATATAAAGTCATTTGTTATTTCTCGCTTTCTTTAATTGCTTGTTCTAAGTCGTTTTGTAAATCAGAAATGTTTTCTATTCCTACTGATAGCCTGATTAAACCATCTGTAATACCAATTTTCTGTCTGATTTCATAAGGAATAGAAGCATGAGTCATTGTTGCAGGATGACACACTAGACTTTCGACACCACCTAAGCTCTCTGCTAATGCTATTAATTTAAGGGAAGAAAAGAATTTTTTTATGTCGCAATTTTCGTTTAATTCAAAAGAAATCATTGCGCCGCCATTCTTTGCCTGTTTTTTATTAATATCGTAGCCTTGCGCATTATTTAATCCGGGATAATAAACATTTTTTACTGATTTATTATTATTTAAGTATTCTGCAAGTTTTTCTGCATTGCTAACATGACGGTCCATTCTAACGGAAAGAGTTTTTATTCCTCTTATAAGCAGGAAAGAATCGAATGGTCCAAGAACTCCACCAGTAGCATTCTGAATAAAAGCTATTTTGTCGGCTAATTCTTTGGTGTTTACAACAACCAAACCAGCAACTAAATCACTGTGCCCACCTAAATATTTAGTAGCACTATGAATTACAATATCTGCTCCTAATTCTATTGGTCTTTGTAGGTAAGGAGTCATAAAAGTATTATCGACTATTGATAAAATGTCGTGTTTTTTTGCTATTTTTGATATTTCAGATATATCTGTAATAGTTAATAACGGATTAGCAGGACTTTCGATTAAAATTGCCTTAACATCGGAAGTGATTCTCTTTTCCAATTCAGATATGTTTGTAGTGTCTTCAATTGAATATTTTAATCCAAAATTATTAAAAACTTTGTCTAATACTCTAAATGTGCCACCGTAAACATTGCTTGAAATTATTATTTTATCTCCTGATTTAAACAGACTTAAAACAACAGTAATAGCAGCCATTCCAGAACCAAAAGCAAAACCTGCAACTCCTTTTTCCAATTCAGCTATTAAAGCTTCTAAAGCTGCTCTGGTTGGATTTCCTGTTCTGGAGTATTCCCAGCCAGTATTTTGCCCAAGAGCTATTTGCTCGTAAGTTGAAGTCTGAAAAATAGGCACATTTACTGAGCCTGTTGTTTTATCGCCGTATATTCCACCGTGAATTACAGCGGATTCTATTTCTTTATAATTTTTCATATAAGACCTTAAAAAACTAGATAAGTAAAACAAACACCTACTGACTAAGTAGGTGTTTAAAATATCATTAAAAAATCTCTTTGTCAAAAAATAAACTTATTTTCAAAGAAATATATCTGATATGTTGCCGTTTTAATAACAACCTCTTATTCATTAAATTCTATCTAAAATTCTTTTTGACATTGAAACTAGAATAGTTTAGTATTTCCTACTGAAATGGTAGGGAATACTAAAAATAGAATTAAAAACTTATTTACTAGGAGTTAATATGTTTGATTTAACAAATAATGTTCTTGAACTAATTGGGAACACCCCTCTGTTAATCGCTTCAAAATACAGCAAACAAGCTGGTCTTGCTGATACTACTCTTTTAACCAAACTGGAATATTTGAATCCCGCTGGTTCTGTAAAAGACAGAATTGCTTTGGCTATGATAGAAGATGCAGAAAAGAAAGGTATTTTAAAGCCTGGCGCTACTATTATTGAACCAACCAGCGGAAATACAGGAATTGGTCTTGCAATGGCTGCAACCGCTAAAGGTTACAAAGCCATATTTACTCTTCCAGAAACAATGAGTATTGAACGAAGAAAGCTTTTGAAAGCTTATGGAGCTGATCTCGTATTAACTGAAGGTAAACTTGGAATGAAGGGCGCCATAGCAAAAGCAAACGAATTAAAAGAAAGCATTGCCGGGGCTGTAATTCTAGGACAATTTACAAATCAGGCTAATCCTGAAATGCATTATAAAACAACTGGACCAGAAATATACAGACAAACAGATGGAAAAATAGACATTTTTGTCGCTGGTGTTGGCACAGGTGGCACAGTTACCGGCGTTGGCAGATATTTAAAAGAAAAGAATCCAAATGTTAAGATTGTTGCAGTAGAACCCGCAAGTTCACCAGTTATTTCTAAAGGCACAACTGGCGCACATAAAATTCAAGGAATTGGTGCTGGCTTTATTCCTGAAACTCTTGACACAAAAATTCTTGATGAAGTTATTACGATTGAAAACGAAGAAGCTTTTGAAGAAGGTAGAAATTTTGCAAAATCTGAAGGTATTTTGGTTGGAATCTCTTCTGGAGCAGCTTTAAAAGCTGGTGTAATTCTTGCAAAGCGACCAGAAAATAAAGGCAAGAATATAGTTGTATTACTGCCAGATTCAGGTGATAGATACTTATCTACTGATTTATTCGCAGAATAATCCTTCAAAACAGAAAAAACGCCCATATTCTGGTGTTTCTTCTGTTTTTTATACACTAAGATTTTGAAGAGTAGTTTTCAACAATGTTGTATAAAGCTGGAATAATAAAGAGCGACAGAGTTGTTGAAGACATCAGGCCAAACACAACGACAGAGGCTAAAGGGCGTTGAACTTCCGAGCCAATTCCATTAGAAATCAGCAGAGGCAAAAGCCCAAGCAAAGTTGTTACTGTAGTCATGAGAATTGCCGGCAATCTATCCTCGCAGCCTTGATTAATAGTCTCTTCTGTAGAAAGACCTTTTTCCTTCAAATTGTTGAAACAGTTAATCATTACCATACCGTCTAGCATCGCCATGCCAAACAAAGCAATAAAGCCTATTGAAGCGGGAACCGACAAATAGAGTTTCATAACAATTAAGCCCAGTACACCACCAATCATCGAAAGAGGAACCATCATAAAAATAATCAGTGCACTCTTTAAAGAGGCAAAACTTAACCAAAGCAATATAAACACTGAAGCAATAGCTATAGGTACAATAATGAAAAGCTTAAACATAGCTCTCTGTTGGTTTTCAAACTGACCGCCATATTCTATAGAATAGCCTACTGGCAGAGTAATATTTCCAGATATAGCTTTTTTAATGTCTTCATGAGTGCTTCCAATGTCTCTGTCTTTAATGTTTCCTTGTACAACCCATCTGCGTTGATTGTTTTCACGATTAATCTGAATAGGTCCGATAACTTTCTTTATTTCAGCAATCTGCCTAAGCTGAATTAAAGAGTTATTGCTTGTGCTAATAAGCATATTCCCAATAGATTCAGGATCATTTCTGAATTTTTCCTGATAACGAAGATTGATACTGAATTTTCTATTGTTAAAGAAAACTTCACCAATGTTTTCACCACCTATAGCGTATTCTACCATTTCAAGCAAATCATCAACGCTGACACCATGTCTGGCACAGGCTTTTCTGTCAGCAATAACCTGAACTTGTGGCTGTCCGAAACTCTGTTCAACAGAAAGGTCTGTTAAGCCTTTGATATTTTCAATCTTATGATGTATTTCTTGAGCAATACTTTGAAGCCGGTTTGTATCAGGCCCATAAATTTTAATTGCAAGCTGGCTTTTAATGCCTGAAATAAGTTCATCAAAGGAATTTTGGATTGGCTGAGTAAAATTGAGATTGATTCCAGGAATTTTGTTCATTTCTGTTCTAAGAGTTTCGACAAGCTGTTTTTTGCTGGTGTTTTTGTCGAATATCAATTCAGGATAAAGCTCTATCTGAATTTCACCATAATTTACAGGATGTGGATGACTACCTGCTTCAGGTCTGCCTATTCTTGAAACTACTTCTTTAACTTCCTTATGCTTTTTTGCAATAGAACTTAATTCTTTAACTATGTTGGTTGCCTTTTCCAAAGATATTGACGGAGCCATATTTACGCCGACAAATATGGAACCTTCTTCCAAAGTTGGAATAAATTCAGTTCCTACTTGAGTTAAAGCATATAAAGCTGAAAGTAAGCAAATATCGGCAACAATCAAAACAAACACACTGTGTTTTATGGTCCAATGGCGCAATGGTCTGTAAATGCACCTTAAAATTCTCATAACAAAAGTATCTTCGTTTTTATCATTTTTTACTTTCAGGAAAATGTAAGAGAGACTTGGAATTATTAGCAGTGCGACTAATATCGAACCAACCATGGCTGCAGAAATAGTGAAAGCCATAGGCGAGAACATTTTGCCTTCATAGTTTTCGAGAGTTAGAAGGGGTGTAAAAACAATTATTACAATTATTCCTGAAAATAAAATTGGATTTGCGACTTCTTTTATTGCTGAAGCTATAATTTTGAATCTAGAGCCTTCTTTATTCTTTTTTAGACCAGAAAGAATTGATTCCATCATAACAATAGAACCGTCACAAAGCATACCAACAGCGACCGCTATACCGCCAAGAGACATTAAATTAGCAGAAATGCCAAAATAATTCATTATTATAACTGCAATAAAAGCGCATAGAGGCAAAGAAATAACAATTATAAGCGTTGTATGCCAATTTCCTATAAATAAAAGCAAAACAGCAACAACAAGCAGAGCCCCCTGCCAAATTGCATTTATAACAGTATTTGTAGCGTTATTTACAAGTTTTGCCTGGTCGTAGTAAGGCACAAGCTCAACACCTTTTGGCAAATTTGTTTTTATTTGCTCAATTTTTTCATTTAGACGACTTATTACCTTGGAGGTGTTGGTGCCATAGAGTTTAAGCACGATACCAGAAACAACTTCTTCACCTTCGTCTTTTACAACAGCACCACGTCTTATTTCGTTGCCGAAGTCTATTTCAGCGATATTGCTCAATAAAACAGGGTTGCCATCTGTGGTTTTTATAGGAATATTACTCATTTCTTCGATAGAATCTAACAAACCTATTCCTCTTACAACCATTTCTTCGGAATCAGTTGTAATAAACTGCCCGCCCGCATTTCTGTTGTTTGCGTTAACAGCTTCAATTACATCTTTAATTGTAAGTTTGTATTTAAGCAGTTTTTGAGGGTCTAATCTGATTTGATACTGCAAAACATGACCGCCCATTGACAGAACGTCAGTAACACCTTTTACTGTTTGAAGCTGATATTTAATTACCCAGTCATTAAGCTCTCTAAGCCATGTGTTTAAATCTTTGCCCTCTGTATTTACAACTTTAGGGTCAGCTTTTAAATAATACATAAAGACTTGCCCTAAGCCTGTTGTAATAGGTCCTAAGGTAGGTTTTTCTTCTAATTCAGGCAAATCAGCAACGGCGGCAGACAATCGTTCGCTCACGAGCTGTCTTGCAAAGAATATGTCTACGCTGTCTTCAAAATATACATAAATAACAGCTAAACCAAAAGCGGAAGTTGATTTAACCATGGTAACACCAGGCAATCCATTCATAGTAGACTCTATTGGCCAGGTTATGAGGCGTTCTATTTCTTCTGGTGCCATTCCATGACTTTCACAGAATATAGAAACCATTACCGGCGAAACATCAGGAAAGGCGTCAACGGGCATTTCTTTATATTGTCGAATACCTATTGTAATTATAACTATTACTGCAAGAACTACCAGCCAAGGGCGTTTTAATACAGCTATCGGAAATCTTTCAAGCATAATTCACGCCTCTTTTCTTAATGACCATGTCCAGCATGAGGGTCTATTCCGCTTGTTACAACAATAGATTTCAACGTAAAGGCTCCTTTAGAAACATATCTTGTTCCAGCCTTAAGACCGCTTATTATTTCTATATTCCCGCTGTCTTCTCTTCCTACAACCACGTCAACAGGTTTGAAACCTTCTGCTGATTCTACAAAGACCACATTACTGCCTTTTATATTCTGAACTGCTTCTTTGGGAAGAACTATAGGAAGATTATCTGCTGAAATATTGATTTTGCCAGTAACAAAACTTCCTGGTCTGAATCGGTTATCGTGATTGTCGATTAAAACCCTGACCATGGCTGTTCTTGTATCTTCGCTGATTATAGGACTTACTGTTAGAATTTTCCCAATAGTCTTATCTTCTTCATCGGATATAATCGTAACTTGCTGACCTTCTTTGAGCGAAGAAAGGTCTTT
>JAFXRA010000271.1 GCA_017526725.1 Candidatus Rifleibacteriota bacterium | reverse complement strand
GGACGAAGAAGAAGTAGAAGAAGATGATGAAGAAGACGGCGACAAAAAGAAGAGTTCTAAGTCTTCAAAGAAAAGCAAGAAAAGTTCAGATGATGACGATGAAGATTCTGAAGACAACGAAGATTCCGACAAAGAAGAAGATTCAGAAGATTCTGACAATGACGACAAAGAAGATTCTGAAGATGGAGAATCTGAAGAAGAAGAAAAGTCAGATGATGAAGACTAATACTATTTAACGCTTACAGGTTATAATAGTTCTAATAGGAGCTGGCAGGCCTTCAATGGTTTTTGTATAATCATTCGGGTCTAGCCAGTTTTTTAATGTCTCGGTTGTTATCCATTGAGTTTGGCGTTGTTCCTCAATAGTAGTTGCGTATTTGTTAACTAATTTTACATCTTTAAAACCAGCCTTTTTAAGCCAAACAGCCAAAGCTTTATCTGATGGGAAAAACCAGACATTTTTCATGCCGGCATAGCGGTCTTCGGGAACCAAAACCGTTCTTTCATCGCCTTCAACTGTTATTGTTTCTAAAATCAGCTCTCCTCCAGGTTTCAACATGTATTTTACTGTTCTTAAAAAATCAAATGGGTCTTTTCTGTGATAAAGAACACCCATTGCAAAAATACTATCGAATATTCCGCATTCTTCAGGCATATCTTCAAAACCTATAGGCAGATAAAAAACATTGGGGTATTTAAGGTACTTTTGAAGTGCTTCAAACTGCATCCAGCAAATTCTAGAGGGGTCTATTCCCAAAACCATAGCAGGCTTCTGTTCCGCAATTCGAAACATATAATAACCATTGCTGCAGCCCAAATCTAAGACTACTTTATTTTTTAAATCACTAATGCCATTAACCAAATAGTTCCATTTTACGTCTGCTCGCCATTCTGCGTCTATTTCTACTCCACATAAGTCAAATGGGCCTTTTCTCCAAGGAGACAGCTTCATCAATGCTGTTTTTAATTCGTTCTGCTGTAGAGAAGATGCTTCTTTTTTTGCTTTTGCCGTTACCCAGGCATTGTCTCTTATAAAAATGCCTTCTTCTGTTTCAATATCTGGCAATTCCGATAAAGTCTGCATCCAATTAGGAAGATTGCCGTCAGGCTTATTGACAGCATTCTCAATTATTATCTCAAACTTTTCGTTCCATTTGCCTAGACCGCATCTAGTCATATGCTTATAAAATTTTTCAAAATCAAACATTTTAATTTCGTTTCCACCCTAAGTTTGGTTAGCCAATATTATACTAAATTTTTCTATAATTGTCCCAACCCTCTTTTTAAATACAAAAAAACGGGCTTGTATTAACAAGCCCGTTTTTTGTTGTATTGTTTATTACTTCAATACTATAGAAGCTGCTTCGCTATATTTTACGGTCTGCTGCTCGCCTGTCTCCAAGTTCTTTAGCGAGACTGATTCGGCTGCAGCTTCATTTGCTCCTAATATTGCAACAAACTTAGCTCCGACGCTTTCTGCATAAGAGATTTGTTTCCCAATTTTAGGAGTTTCCGGATAAATTTCGACTTTAGCACCACCTTTTCTCATTTCTGCAGAAGCCTTTACAACAGCAGATTCTTCTACATCTGAGAAGTGGCAAAGCATTACATCCGGACCAATTGTAAGCTTTTTGAACAACCCTTTTTCTTCCAATATAAGAATTAAGCGTTCAAAACCGATTGAAAATCCTACCGCAGGTATTTCGCTGCCTTTAAACATTCCGATAAGTCCATCGTAACGGCCGCCGCCGCCGAGGCTTCCGCCGAAATCTGATGAACGTATTTCGAAAATGGGGCCGGTATAATAGCCCAACCCACGTGCAAGAGTAGCGTCAATGCTATACCTGCCAGCAACAGGAGATTCATCAAAGAGCTTACATAATTTTGTTAAGTCATCAATAGCTTTATTAGCTTCTTCTGAACCAGCAAGAGCTGCTTTTAAGCGTTCAATTTCATCTGACTCACTAGAGCCTTCAGAACGCTGAATAAGCTTTACCAGCTTTTGCATCTGTTCTGCGTTTATACCGCGTTCGACCAGTTCTTTTTCGACACCTTCCATGCCGATTTTATCAAGCTTGTCTACCGCGACTAAAGTTGTTGCTTCATTATCAAGGCTTATGCCGGCTGCTTTTATCAACTCTTTTAGCAGCTGTCTGTGATTGACATGAATGCTGAAATTTTTAAATCCAAGAGTCAGAAGAACCTCAGATACTGCTGAGCAGACCTCTGCTTCTGCAAGGAGTGATTTGGTTCCAGTGATATCAACGTCACACTGTAAGAATTCTCTGAACCTTCCCTTGCCTGGCCTATCAGCCCTCCAGACAGGCTGAATCTGATATCTTTTGAAGAATTTGGGCAAATCTGTGTTATTTGCTACCACTCTTGCCAAAGGCACTGTCAAATCATATCGAAGACCTAAATCACCTAAATCTTTTTCTGTGATATTGTCGGCTTCCAATGCTCTCGCAAGCTTATCACGACGGTGCAGAATACGGAAAAGGAGCTGATCGCCCTCATCGCCGTATTTGCCCATCAAAGTGCTCAAATTTTCAATAGATGGTGTTTCAATAGGAACAAAACCATATTTTTCGTAGACTTTTTGAATTGTGCTAATGACATAGCGTCTTCTCGCCAGTTCGTCCGGCAGAAAATCCCGCATACCACTAGGCGGTTTGGTTGACATACCCATTTTTTCAGCGACCTCTTAGTAAACTTACTCCTGTAGTTGTTCTGAATCCAGGATTAAATGGAGATACAGCACGAAGTATTTCGACTGCATTATGTGTACCATCAAGGCCAATATAAAGCTGATTTTTAGTAGTATTCATTGTTTACCGCTCCTATATTCATACCTAAGCTTTATATCGGCTTAATGGCAAATATATTTAATAATAATTATTATAAACGTCATTACGATGGGCTGCGCCAAAACTAATTTTTAAATCCAGATTAGATTCTGCTAGTTGCCTATACTTTTTATGACAAGGTGTAGAGCGAAAAAGCAACAGAGCGGTGAGTTTAAGCTACAGCTTGTCATAAAGAGTAGAGCGTATGGGCTTTAGCCCTGAAAGCTATACGATTATGACAAGCTGTAGCTGTAAACAAATAAATACTGTTTTTTCATCAAATTACGAGTTTAGCACAGCCTCTGCTTGTCCTTTAAAGGCGAGGCGTTAAAACGCCGTAGCAATTACAATTTCTTTAATAATTACCCCCATTTTATATAATAATTATACATAAATATTATTTCTTTTTGCTTTTTGTTTCTGATTTTGTTTCAGGAACCAGAGATTTAGAATTTTCCGGTAATTCTTTTATATACAAATCTCTCTGTGGGAAAGGAATAGAAATATTGTTTTCTTTAAACTTCTTGTCTATTTCATACATTACTTCATCCTGAGTTTTCCACATATTTGCAATGTCTCTAACCCAGCAGCGAAGTTCAAAATTCAAAGAACTATCTCCGAACTCAGTAAAAACAACTCCAGGAGCCGGATCTTTTAAAACATTGGAATGATCTTCCGCTATTTTCAACAGAACTTTTTTAACCAGTTCCGGGTCTGTTCCATAAGCTACGCCTATTTTAACTGTAAAACGAGTTCTGCGATTGGTCATAGTCCAGTTATTAACTGTGCTTGATACCAAATCAGAATTTGGAACAATCATTTCTGCATTTGCAAATGTCTGTATAATAGTAGCTCTCAAGCCAAGATGTTTAACTGTGCCCCAGGTGCCATTAACAACTACAACATCGCCAACTTTTATCGAACGTTCAAATAATAGAATAAGGCCGCTGGCAAAGTTGTTAACTATATTCTGCAGACCAAAACCAATACCAACGCCCAAAGCACCGATTATTACGGTCAAACTCTGAATGCTTATTCCCATTACATCTAAAGCAAGAGCAAAACCTACCACAATAAAAGAGTAATAAATCAAACGGTTAATCGAAATACCGACGCCGGGTTCTATTTTTCTAGACGGATAAAAATTCGCTTCTAAATAGGTTCTAACCATCCATGAAATGCTGAGTATAAGATAGAACAAGAATATTGCCCAGCAAATCTTACCCAGTGTAATTTTGGTTCCTTGAAAAGTGAAACCTAACCCCAATATAGATTTAACTGCATACCAGGTATTGTCATAAAAACCCCAGGCGGCTAATATTCCTGCAATTACAATAAATACAACAACTATAGTTATTACAATATTGAATCTATTAATAATTATATTAACATCGGATATTATAGATTTAATGTGCTTGCCCACAAAGGCATTATTGAATACAGTTCTCACACATCCCTTAAGAGCACAAAGAATAATCCAGGCAAACAAGCTTATTAAAATACTTCTTAAAGTAATGTCAAAAAGGTGGTTCGCAAGAGCAGTATAACCAGCTAATTGCCCAACAAAAGCAACCAGCATGAAAACACCTATAAGCTTGCAGATTAGTTTTTCCTTTGTGGAAACAGCTGGAGTTTTATCTTCGCTAGCATCATAGCCTTTGCTCAGCAAATCATTCAGTTTAAAGAAATATATTCCCGAAGCCAGTGAAACTATTGCTATTATCAAGCGTGATAAAGTCATCGGCATATTAATCAGATCAAAGAGCATATAAATCATATAAAGAACAAAAACAAGAATTACAGCTGACCTTTCGCCTTTGTTGGATAATTTATTACATATTATAAAGCAGAACGAAAATCCGATTATTACATTATAGATAAATTTTATAACAGGAGGAATGCTTTCTAAAAAAGGCAAACCCACTAATACTGCTATAATTAAAGCGGTTGCTCCTGAATTAGTTCGAACAAAATCCATTCCAAGTTTTGTTAAAAATTCTTTGCTTGTATGCTGAAAATAATAAGCCAATAAAAAAGCTAGAATTATCTGTACAACAAATACCCATGTATTATTTTTAAAATAATTATCTTTAATAATTTCTAGTTTAGCTATACCTTCATAAAAATTATCGCTTAATTTTGAATCAAACTCATTAAAATATTTGCTTGTAAGCATTGCATGACCGGTTTTCTTAAACAGTCTGCTGCGCAATTCTTCAATATATTTATCCAACTCATCTGCAAATTTATCTGAATCTTTGTTCAAATCACTGATTTTTTGGTTAACTAGGCTCACCGAGCCATCAATACCATCGAAAAGCTTAAGTGATTCATCAATAAGCTTATCATTTTCAATAAAAATATCTTTCGCGGTTTTATTATTTACAAAGTTGCTCTGCTGTCTAAGCTGCTCCCAATAATCTTTTTTATCCAACCAGTCTTTATTAAGAGTAGCAATATTTTTCAAACGTTCGTCAATTCGGCTTTTAAGTTCTAAGCAGATATCTGATATAATCTTAATATTGCCTCTCAAAGTAATCATACTTTCTATATCAGTATTTTCAGCACCTTTACAATCTTTAAAGGTCTGTTTATATTCATTTAAAGATTCTCTCAATGGTCTGATTCTTTTATCAATTTCAGAAACATTTATTAAGCTTTGCAGTTTCTTTTCAAGAGCCCTGCTGTCTTCAACTATTTCATCAGACTTTTTATACAATTCTGAGACATTGTTTATTTCAAAAGTTGAAGAAGCAATTTGTTCGGTCTCTGTAGAAACATCCTGAGCACTCAATTTATCAGAAAAAGCAAAACCAACAATAATTATATATATTAAAAAGACAATGTATCTCTTAGTCATCAAAGCACCTCTTTATTTATTCGAATAGCATTATAACACAATTTTATGCTACTTAAAATCCGCGATTACAATTTCTGGAATATTAAATAATCTAATTTTATAATGACTGTTTCCAATTCCGCTGGAGACAAACATTTTCTTTGAACCTTCAGAATAAAATCCTTTTACGTATTTACCCAGCAAATGCCTTGGTTTTTCTAGCGGGCCATAAAATGGGATATAAACCTGACCGCCATGTGTGTGCCCAGCAAAAGTTATATTAACATAATCTGGTATATTTGGGAAAATGTCAGGCGAATGTGTGAAAGCAATTACGGGAGTTGAGTCGACCCCTTCAAAAGCTTTGTTGATATTGTGTCTATTATTGCTATAATCACCTATTCCAACCAAAAAGACTGTTTTACCGTCTATTTGTAGTTTCGTGTTTAAATTCTGAAGCAATTTTATGTTTGTATCTTTTATTGATTGAGTTATTATTTTAATAGTTTGCCGCATTGAATCGTGATTGCCCATAACCATGAAAATGCCATGTTTGGCTTTCAGCCCTGACAAGATTTTAACAATTTCTTCTGGTTTCATGGTCTTGTTTTTATAAATTTGTACAACAACATAGTCACCGCCTAATAGGATTATATCAGGATTTTGCTCATTAACTTTCCTTACCATATTTAAAGCATAGTCTCTACCATCCTGACAAATATGCATATCAGTTAAATAAGCAACTCTAATGCCTTTTAAAGCAGGGTCTTTTATTTCTATTCTTCTGACAATCAATAAATTTGGCTCAATGAAAAAAGCCCATATTGGCACAAAACCAATACAGAGCAATACAACAACAAAAACCAGAATTATTATTTTTACCTTCTTTTTCATTGCACGCAAAAGTCTAACATATTATTGAGATATAAGATATAAGATTTAAGACTGAAGATAGAATTGGTTGCCAGTTGACTTTTATCTATCTGAATTCAGCGGACAGCAGACACGAGACCTCAATTTAGAGTTCAGAGCTTAGAGCATAGAGTTTAGAGGATTGTTTTAGGTTCACAATAGTCTTCAGACTAAACTTTGTAATGCCTGGCAAAGTTCTCAAAAATCCCCCAGTCTACTACGTAGACATCCCCTTTTAGAAAGGGGGTCTTTTAGAGACAAGAGAAGTCTACACATTTGTCATAAAAAGTATAGCGTATGGGCTTTAGCCCTGAAAGAATTACGTTTATGACAATGAGTATACTTATAGAACCATTAGAACCTTAAATAATTCGAACAATTATAACTTACCAATTCTCAACTCCCCCCCCATCACCAACCACTAACCACGCCAAGCTTCGCTTGGCTCTCTGCTCTATTGCTCTACGCTCTAAACTCTAAGCTCTTTCCTGCCGATAAATTATTCATGAAGATTAGATATACCTATATATTGTTAACTTTAGCAGCTGTTATATTACTAAGCGGTTTCAGCTCTGAAAAAGATACTTTTCCAGCACCAATAAAAGAACCCGCAGCAGCCGTCTACGTAAATCTTCTTCCTTCAGGTATATTCGATGAAGAAAACCAAAAAGCCTGCGAAGATATCGCAAATAATGTAGCCAAAATATGTAAGCTGAGAAACGACAGTAATTCTAATTCTTTAACATCAAAAGAATACAGAGACATTACTATAAAGTTTATAAAAAGCAGCTTAGTTAGCGGATTCCTAAAAATATACGAAATATATTTCTATTACAAAAATCCAAAAGAATATGCATTAATAGCTATTGGCGAATTTGACACCTTAAAAATAGTAGAAAAATCAAAAGCAGAAATGATTTTTGACCAGGAAGACAGACTTGTAAAAATCACTACTTCTATTAACCCAGGCAGCAATTCAGAAGATAAAATGCTGCTGGAAGCCAATAACAATATTCTAGTTATCAGTCCAGAACGTTCAGATTTAAATATTTTCAACAAACTCATAGAAAACAAGAACCTGTTGGGTGAAAAATTTAAAACATTTGAACAAATGCTGAAAAACAATCCTGCAATAAGCGCGGAAATTGACATAGAACAGCTTTTAAAAGACAAGGACAGAAATAATATTCCTAAACCTGTCTGTGCCACAAAACTATTAAGACTTTTTGTTGCGGAACGGCAAAATAAGCTTCAATTAAGTATTCCGGAAGAAAATGAACGAGAAGAAATGAAAAAAGAACTTCAAAAACAGACTTTGTTTTTAAATTCTTTATTTGACAATAAAACAAATTACAAACTGGCAGAAGGTAAAACTAGTATTTTCATTGAAACTCCCGCTGACGAAGAACAAATTCAGGCTATAAGCCGCAAAGCTATGGCATTTATGCTACATTTCTTTGTTAAGAATATTTCTTCAAACCAGCACTAAACAATAATTGAAGCTCATCAGAAAAAGAATTATCCTTCTTGTGTATTGTTATTGGCATCATTTCTTCACATTCTCCACTGAAGAACTTTTCCCCTTCAATCATCACCAAATGAGATTCTTCGCCCTCTTTAGGAATAATAAACTCTTTTCTTTTTAAGCCAAATTTGCAGGCAGCCATATAGGTGCAGATTTCATCATGCCTTGAGGTTGGTATTATCACACAAAACCTGCCTCCATATGGAAGCATATAAGATGCTGCTTCAACAAAATTAAAAACAGTTCCGTTTAATTCATGCCTAGCCTGGGCTCGTGCTGGATTAGCTGGCAGTCTTCCATTTCCCAACTGAAAATATGGCGGGTTAGAAACTACTAAATCATAGGATTCAGGCAAAATTCTTGCCGGAATATCCCTGATATCCATTTCCTCAAAGAATAAACCTTCAAACTGTTTATTTAATTCTAAATTTCTATTGGACAATTCATAAAATTCTTTTTGTAACTCAAAACCAGTTATTTGAAGCCCATTATTTCTATACTTCAGCAAAAAAGCGAGTATTCCGCTGCCTGAGCCAAGGTCTGCAGCCGTCATCATTTCAGGTGTGAATTGTACAAAATTTGCCAACAAAAGAGTATCAATAGAAAATGCTGTACCGTCTATTTTCTGAATTAAACTGAAATCCGTTCCTGGAATTGTATCTAATCGTTCGTCAAAGTCTACAAAAGGTGCTGTCATAATAAATTCTGCTGCAACTAATATAATTTTTTCAAACTCTGTATAAAACTCTCCGGCAAGCCCAAAAGTGTACCTATTTTCAGTGCTTCACGTGGAACAACAGAAGATTCAGAAGTCTTAATAAGATGATAATCCATAAATTTATTCAGGTTATTACAAGAAATAGATTTATCTTCGGCTTCCCCCTCTAGCAAAGTTCTAAGGCCTGCAACCCTATAATAAGCTGCTCCGTCAGTTTGTATTCCGTCATAATGAGTGGCTATAATGCCATAAGAAGAAGACGACTGAAGTTTATCGCTTAATGCCTGAACAAAACGGCTTCCTTCAAAAGGATTAGTTGAACGGCCTAACTCATCACAGACAGCTAACCCACTTGATTTTTCCAGTTTTTCCAGCAATTCAGTCAAATCAACTATTTCTGCCCCAAAACTGCTTAAGCCCTGTATTGCATTTTGCTGATCACCAGAAATTACTTTTATAAATTCAGGAATCTTCAAAGACATTTTTTGAGCAAATGGCAAAAAACCATATCTGACCAACTCAGTATTTAAAGCTATTGTTTTCAATGCTACACTTTTGCCGCCCATATTGGCACCTGTTAAAAGAGTAACACCATTCTGAATTTCAATTGTTACCGGAGTAAAACTTTTTCCGCTTTTCTTAAGACTCTCAGCAATTTCTGGTTCTATTGCCATATCAACGACTATTGGCTTATTTGTATTTGAATCATATATTTCAGGCAAACAGCAATCATATTCTAAAGCTAATTCCGCTTTTGCCAGCATTAATTCAAACAAACCAATATTTTCTGCTGTAAATTTAAGCCCTTTTTCAAATTCTTTAAGTTTTGATGTTAACTGTTTTCTGACTTCTAACTCTTCATCACGTTCAAGCCCTACGATTTCTGCTCTTTTACTTCTTAATTTTTCTTTTTCCTTTGAATCTACAGTCTGAAGTATTTTTGCTTCAATATTTTTTTTATTCTCTCGTATTTCCTTTAATTTATCAGACCAGCTTTCGTGAATAAAAAAACTTCTAGTTATAATCTTATCTGGATTTAAAAGTTTTATAACTGGAGTTAAATCTAAAACAGCAAGTTTCGTTGGAAGAATTGCTTCTTTCTTAGATAATTCAATAATATCTGTTGCTAATATCGAAAAATTCTTTATTTCAAAAAGCTCTGTCTCATCTAAAGTTTGATTATTAATCAAATTATTTATAGAACCAGAAATATAACGAAGTTCCTTAAAAAAACTATTAAGTTTGGAAAACAAATCTGTTTTTGTTTTGAATATCTTAACAATATGTTCAATTTCTAATAAGGAATTTCTAAGATTTAATTCTTCATTTGATTTATATGGTTTAAGAGAAAAAAGAGCATTCTTTCCATACTGTGATTCCAGCTTAAGCTGCATAAAAACCCACTTAAGTCTGTTCAATGATTCTTTATTTTCTTCTTTATATTCATCAATAACCATATAAATACAGTGTTTATAACAATTAAAAGGCAAACAAACATATTCAAAAAATTATTTCCACAAAAAGTTAAATTATCGTTAAACAAAAATCAAACTTCGCCGAAATTGGTGATGGATTTGTTTGCCTCCTTAATTTTCAGGCCGGAGAAAAGTTCTCCGGTTTTTTTTTGCTTACTTTTTGTTCTTATACTCTTTTTCCCAGTTGGTAACAAAAGCAGAAACAACTTTATCCCAGTTTGCATCAGTCTGATTAGCAGCATAATTTGTTAAAGCAATACCAAGCTGAGTTTTCCATGTATCTGAAGGAATAGTTGTAAAATCCCATGAAACCGGTGTTTTACCCATAGCAGTATAAATAGCATTCTGCTGAATAAATACATTTTCTGAATAAGCAGCATTTCTGAAAGGAATATAGAAACCCATTTTCTGAGCCATAGCCTTTGTACCTTCTTCGGAAGTAACACACCAGGTTATGAAATCCAGAGTTGCTTTAATATCTCTTACCGAAGCTTTTTTATTAACACTCCAATAATTTTCTGTTCCTGTACATAACCCCTGTTTTTCTTCATCGCCGACTCCAAAATATAATGGAATCATAGCCAGACTATATTTATTAATACCGCTATTAATCAGATTAACATATTCCCAGGAACCATTCTGATAAAAAACAGCTTTACCTTTAATAAATTCTTCTCTAGCTTCTTCAACTGTGGTTACAAAGAGTTCATCAGGACTAACCGTACTATTGTTGATGTACAGATT
>JAFXRA010000270.1 GCA_017526725.1 Candidatus Rifleibacteriota bacterium | reverse complement strand
ATAGAACCACCGAAGCCGTTACGCTTGCCGGTGAAGCCATAGAGGCTGACGTCGGTCTTCCAGGGGTTGGTCTTTGTTGCTTCGCGGCAGTAGCCGAATTCTCCGCGAAGAGTGCCACCTTTTACACTAGCTGACCGAATTGCAGTCCCATTGACTGTTCCTGTAGATTTCCCGCCGAATTCGTAATCATATGACAGACCGCCGTAGCGATTCCACTTTTTGTCTGTGCTGGAAAGCCTGAATCCAGCACGCAGAACTCTGCTTCTTACTTTGTCTAAGAAATACTGGTCAGCACCAGCGGCGAAGTTTATGCCCTCACGTTCGTTATAGAAGTATTTTCCGTATATTTCAAGCTTTGTGCCATCTTCTTCTCTGCATATCTTGCCGATGCCAAAGTGACCGCCGCGATATTTAGCGTTGGTATCATAACCGTAGGCATTGCCATTACCGTCATGTAGAATATTTGAAGCGTTATCCTTCATGCTGCCCATTCTGAAACTTGCTTCGGTATAAACATCATGCTTGTTTGTCCACTTCAGTAAGAGACCACCGCCTGTGTAATGGGTGTTACCGCTACCAGCGTCTGCAATACCGTCCATATGCAGAGTATAGTTGCCTCTGCCATATTCGCCGAACAGACCATATTCAAGGGTTCCGTCTTTCTTTTCAAGATTCTTGCCTACAGCTACGGCAATATTCCAACTGTTGGTATCGACGTGGCTGCCTGTTTCATAGCGAGAAGAAGCTCCACCTACTGAGGCAAAAGTTGATACTCCGTCAGCACCAGCATTTGCAGCTACACCTAAGCCTTCGATGGCATTGCCTACATGTTCGTTGCCAGCAGCAAGCATTGCTACGCCAGCTTCCATAGCCATAACTGTAGTATGTGTTTCATCAGAAAGACCAGCAGCGGTTTTTGTCTTGAAAACAAGGTCACTGCCGTCAAGATATGCGGAACCTTCGCCTTCATATGCTGTGCCGACTTTATATTTAGTGCCTGTAATGGTTCCGACGCTGTCACCGAAGTCTGATACCAAAGTCATCTTCATATTTGCATCAAGTTTTTCTTTATTAGTAAAAGCAATTTTAGTCGTGTCTACATCTGCACCATCAAAAGAAATATCTTTCAGCATTGTTTTGTGGTCAATCAGAGAGCCTTGGTCTTTCCATTCCACATCGCCGAAAGTCAGTTTATCTGCAGTTTTTTTGATAGCGTAGTAACTCAAATATTTGCCGCCATTTGAAGCTTTTACACCGCCTGTCTGGTAGCCCGAAAGAGATACGCCTTTTAAACTGTCTTCAAAGGAATCGTGCTTTTTGTATCTTATAGAGTCATCAATGTTTTCATCTTTAAATACATTTGTAGAAGCAGTGATTATAGTCTTTTCACCAGAGGTTAATGTGGGCTTGAAATCGGTTGCGGTAATCATTACGCCGTTGGTATTCACTGACCAGCAGTCAAGAAGAGCTGCAGTTTCCTTTTTTGCGTCCCAGTTAGAAATATCTATGCTGTCAAGAGTATTCTGACTGACAGCAAATTCAATAGAGCTGTTCGATGTGTTTATTGTGCCTGTCATTGTTCCTGAAAGAACGACACCGTTTGAGGAAGAATAATCGACCTGCTGAATGTGGTTATTACCATTGTCTTTATAAGTGACCTTCACATTCTGCCCCTGATTTGTGGCATTTGAAACCAGAGTCATTTTTGAGCTGTCTGATAGTTCCCCAAGTTGTTCGTTGGAGAATTTGAATTCCAGTTTTGAAGCGTCTATTACTTTGTTGTTCGTGAAATCGAAGGACGTATTGCTGTAGTATGGAGTTTCAGAATTCCAGTTTATACTAGAATTAAAGATGATTTTCCCGACCGTATTATTTTTCCCAACAGTATAGATAAGCTTTTTCTTTTCCTGATCAGATTTGATGCTATCTGAACGATTTATTACAAACGTCATTTCGGAAGAAGCATTCTTTTGAATTTCAACTGTTTTTGTTGAGTCTAATGATTCCTTGATAATGCCTGATGTCTGGGAAAGGTCAAGCAGTGTGAGTTGCGAGTTATCTTCTCTGGTTTCAGACCCCTCAATATTAAAGTCAGAGCCTAGCGACACTTCAAGGCCGTCAGTATAAATATTGTCTGTGTTGGAAAATGTATGACCGCCATCTGACCATTTCATACCGCCGAGTTCCGCTTTCTTGTAACCGCCTGCAATGGTATAGTCTATTTTTTTATCGTTGTCGGTCAATGAAAGAGTATGCCTTGTTTCATAGGTGAACTTGATTCCTTTAGCTGTAGTCTGCGTAGTATTCAGTTTGAGAGTCTTCCCTTCAACTGGAATGGCTATCGCCGCATCATCAGAATACTTGAGTTTGATACCGCTGAAATTTTTGTCTGTATCAGACTGCAAAAGAGTCATTGTGCCTAAAGGATTGTCTTTGTCGAAGGTTAAACTGGTTATATCAAGGGTTACATTGCCGCCAAGTGCGGTATTGTTGTCAAATGTAAATGATTCGGCCGCCAGAGCGGATAGAGTTTCGTTCCAGGCAACGCTGTGCAGAGCAATGGTTTCAAAGTTTGCAATAGTCTTTACTTTGTTATTTATACTGCCATCGCCTGTTTTTCCCTGCCAGACTGTGCCACTGTTAACAACAGGATTTCCTTCACTGTCAAAGGTTTTTGTTCCACCAAGATGAAGTTCATTACCTGAGTGGGTGCCAGAATTGCTTTCAAAATAATAACCGTAGATTTCTGTATTGTTCAGCTCTGTTGCTGTACCGTCAAGGTTCACAACATTGTCTGAAATTGTTGAATTATTTGGTTCACAAACATAGCCAGCATAAATTTTACTTTCAGAGCCAAAAGTTCCTCCACTGATGCTGACAGAGTTGGCAGAGGTATTTCCTGAATTAGAAAACCCACCATAAACGATTTGTTCAACTTTTCCACCACTTATGTTGACAGAGTTTCTGAGCGTATCACCAGTATTAGAAAACCCGCCATAAACGACTTGTTTTACAGTTCCGCCATCGATGTTAACAGAGTTGTTGATCGTATCACCAGCATTAGCAGACCCGCCAAAGACTCCATGTTCTACGGCTCCGCCACTGATATTTACACTATTGTTTTCTGCTTTACCTGAATCAGAAAGTCCACCACAAATATCACCAATAATCGACGTTGTTTCTCCGCTGATGTTAACAGAGTTACTGGCAGAATTACCAGAACCTGACTTCACATAACCGCCATAAACGACTTGTTCTACAGTTCCACCGACGATGCTGGCAGAATTGCCAAAGGTATTACCAGAATACGAATACCCACCCAAAACCATTTGCATATTTCCGCCGCTGACTTTGACAGAGTTGTTAGTGGCATTACCAGAATAAGAATACCCACCACAAGCATTTGTCATACTTCCAGCACTGATAATGGCAGAGTTGCTTTCAGCATTACCAGAATAAGACTTCCCACCAAAAACTTCTTCGCTAATTAACGTTGTATTTCCACTTATAACGGCTGAGTTACCGACAGCATTACCCTCTTGAGAATACCCGCCATAAACATTTTTTATACTTCCACCACTGATATTGACTGAATTGCTGGCAGATTTACTTTTATATGAATAGCCACCAATAACATTTCCCATACTTCCGCCGCTGATGTTAGCTAAATTGCAAGTAGCTTCACCAGATTCAGAATAAGCACCATAAACATCTTGTTCTATAATTCCGCCAAGGATATTAACGGAGTTGCTAGCAGTAGTTCCACCAATAGAATACCCGCCATAAACTAATTTATTTAAAGTTCCGCCGCTAATACTGACAGAGTTGCTTGCTACTTCACCATAATTAGAACTTCCACCATAAACAGTATCATTAATAATTCCGCGGCTAACTTTCACAGAGTTACTAGCAACAGTTCCTTCATTTGAATACCCGCCCAAAACAGCAAGATTCACAGTTCCACTGCTCATGTTAACTGAGTTGCCAATTGCATTATTATGATAAGAATAACCACCATAAACAGAACCAGAAATTAATGTTGATTTTCCGCTAATGTTGACGGAGTTGCTTGCTACAATTCCTGAAGACGATGCCCCACTAAAAACATTAGCCTTTAATGTTCCGCCACTGATGTTGACAGAATTATTGTCTGTTGTTCCCTCATAAGAATCTCCACCATAAACATTAGAATCTACAGTTCCTCCACTTATGCTGACAGAGTTGCTGGAAGCTTCACCAGAACCTGACCGCACATAACCACCATAAATAACAACTACATCACCCCCGTTGATGTTTACGCTGTTACTAGCAGAACTACCTGATTTGGAATACCCGCCATAAACAACTCCCTTAACAGTTCCACTATTGCTGATGTTGACAGTATTACTTGCTGCTTCACCTGAATCAGACAGCACATATCCGCCAAAAACATTGTTTATTTCTCCGCCACTGATGTTAACAGAATTGCTGGAGGCTTCACCAGAACCAGACAGCACATATCCGCCAAAAACATTGTTTATTTCTCCGCCACTGATGTTAACAGAATTGCTGGCAGCATCTCCAAAACAAGAATACCCACCATGAACCTCAAATAAATCTCCACCGATTATGTTGACAGTTGCTTTTTCACTAGTATTACTATCTTCTATTCGTCCACATACATAACTAATTCCTTCTGAATCATCAATAGTTACTATATATGGTGAATCACCGGTATAATTGTCACCATCTTGGTGGCCTCCGCTGTTTGCTGCCAATAAATTGCCTGATGTAGCATAAACCGCTACGGATATACATAATGCAGCCATTGCTCTGCGTATGGAGCGGCTCCCGCCGCCCTTGCTGTAACTTTTTGCCAGTTCGCTGGCTACGACGTAACAATGCTTTGCACGGTTATATATTACTTTGAATATTTTGTTCATGGCTTTGCTTCCAAGTATCCTTTGAGGTAATTCGAAGGTATTGTAGCACAGCGAGAGTTTGGAGACAATTTTTTAGAGGTAAGAGGTAAGAGATAAGAGGATTGGCTTTAGCTGGAGATTGTTGTTAAATTTAACCAGCTTTTGTAAGCTAATTATGTTTTTAAGACTAACCTTTTTAAAGAGCAATATAGCAGCAGAGCGGAGAGATGAGGAGAAACTGAGAACTGAAAACGGAAAAAGGAAAATTATCCTCGAAAAAGCTTTTGTCTTAAGTCGGTTATCATTTGTCCGTTTATGCTCTTGCTCAATCAACTAATAAAATCCCTATTATTCGTTAGCTTATAAATTAACGATAAAACAATAAAAACAACAACTACCAACTACAATGACTACGCTGGCGAAAGCAAGCTTTTAGAGAGTGCAGATACTGGGACAGTTGCTTACGCAACTTGTGGGACGGCAGCATAGCTGCTTGTGGGAATTGTTATAAAGGTGAGAAGGGTTAGAAGGGTTGGAAGTGTTAAAAGTGGAAGACTATGCTATAGGGGCAGATCGTTTTCTTGAAGATGCGCCTCCAACATCGGCTTTAGTAGAAACTTCGTTAGAGTAGTAACTAAAACAATCCCCTTATCTCTAATCTCTAATCTCTTATCTCTTGCCTCTAAGAGCTATACGTTTATGACAATGGATAGACTAAAAAAATAATAAACAACGAAATAGCACAGCTTCTAATAAAATTGCAAAAAATAATGTTGCATATTGAAAAGATTTAGTGTACAATTCTGCCCATTAGTCTAGGACTTAAATATAGACATCTCAACAGGAGATATTTTCGGGTTGAATTCGCGCAGCAATAAAGTTTTTTGTGAAGTAGTAGCTATTGACGGTCCTGCAGGAGCAGGTAAAAGTACAGTAGCCAAAAAAGTAGCTGATAAACTTGGTTATGGCTATTTAGATACTGGTGCTATGTATCGTGCAGTGACTTTTAAAGCACTAAACGAAAAGATTGATTTTTCAGATCACCAGGCATTAAAGCGCTGTGCAGAAGAAAGCGGTCTCAGATTCGAAACCAAAGAACATTCTTCTCAGCCCCACGTATTTCTTAAGGATATAGAAGTTACCAAAGAAATCAGAACTCCCGAAGTTTCTAAGAATGTGTCTGCAGTTTCTGCAGTAAAAGAAGTTCGCGAAGTTATGACAAATCTTCAGAGAGAAATTGGTAAAAAAGGCAAATGGGTTGTAGACGGCCGTGACATAGGCACTATAGTTTTCCCAAATGCAAGAACCAAAATCTTTTTAACAGCTTCTATTGAAGAGAGAGCTCAGAGACGAGTTCGTGACTTGCACGAAAAAGGCTTTGAAGCAGACATCGAACAAATCAAAAAGGATATCGCCGAACGTGATAAACTTGATTCAAGTAGAGCCTGTGCTCCTCTTGTCCAGGCAAAAGATGCCGTTCTAGTGGATACAACCGCAATGACCATTGAACAGGTCGTTGATCGGATTATCATAATTGTAACAAATACTCGGGACACTTTGATCCCAACGGAGGAAATCATGACTGAATCAGAAAACACAAAACAGGAACAATTAAGCGCCGAAGCTAACCAGATGACTATGGAACAGGCACTTAACGAAAGCGAACAGTTCCGACCTATCTCCAGAGGGGCAATCGTAACAGGCACTGTTATTGATAAGAATAACAGCGGCATTTACGTAGACTTAGGCTATAAGTCTGACGGTATTGTCCCAGCTGAAGAATTTGAACCAGGCGAAACAGATAAATTTAATGTTGGCGATCCAATAAAAGTTTTCGTCAAGAAAATTGACGACAAACAGGGTCAGATACTTCTTTCTTATCGTAGAGCTCAGGAACAGAGTTCTTGGGACGAATTAGACGAAGCCTTCAAGAACAAAACCCCAATCGAAGGTATTCTCAAAGAAAGAATCAAAGGCGGTTACAATGTAACTGTTCTCGGCAACAGAGCATTCCTGCCACAGAGTCAGCTTTCACACGGCAAAAACGCCAAAGAAAACATTGGCAAGCCATTCAAGATGATGATTACTGAATTCGACCGTAAGCGCAAGAATATCGTTGTTTCAGAACGTGCTATACTTGACGAAATCAGAAACAAGAAAAAAGCTGAAATCTTCTCTAAGTATCATGTAGACGATATTATCAAAGGTAAAGTTGCAAGAATCGTTGAATATGGTGCATTCGTAGACTTAGGCGATGGCGCAGAAGGTTTGATTCATAGAAACGACCTCAGCTGGTCTGTAATCTCTAATCCACGTGAAGTTGTTAACCCAGGCGATGAAGTTGAAGCCAAGATTTTGAAGATGGACGCAGAAAAAGGCAAAATCAGTCTTGGACTCAAGCAGAAGAAAGAAAATCCATGGGAAAGCGTTGATGTTAAATACAAAACTGGCCAGAAGTATCATGGCAAAGTTAAAAACCTTATGGATTTCGGTGCTTTCGTTGAATTAGAAGAAGGTGTTGAAGGTCTTGTTCATATTTCTGACCTTTCTTGGGCTAGAAACATTAAGCATCCAAGCGAAGTAGTAAAGACTGGTGACGAAATCGACGTAATCGTTAAGGAAATCGATAAAGAAAAGAAGCGCATTTCCCTTTCTTATAAAGAAGTTCTTCCACATCCATGGGAACAGGTAACTTCTCAGTATAAGATTGGCGATATAGTAACAGGTAAAGTCAACAATATGACTGAATTTGGTGCTTTCATTGAAATCGCTCAAGGCGTTGAAGGTCTACTTCATATTTCTGATATGGATTGGGTAAAGAAAGTTAACCATCCAAAAGAAATCCTTGAAAAGGGTCAGGAAGTTAAAGTAAAGATCCTCAATATAGATTCTGCTAACCACAGACTTTCTCTTGGTTTGAAACAAACCACTGATGATCCATGGAACAAAGTAGAATATGAATACAAGATTGGTGATAAAGTAACTGGCGTTGTAAAAAACATCGTTCCTTATGGTGCATTTATCCAGTTAGACAACGGTCTTGAAGGTTTACTCCATGTATCTGAACTCTCTTGGCAGGGCGATGTTGAAAAACCAGAAGATGTTCTTAAAGTAGGCGATCAGGTAACTGTAGTCGTTTATGAAATCGACAAGGGCAAACAGAAAATAGGTTTGTCACTGCGCCGCATGCAGGATGATCCTTGGAAAGAAATCGAACGCAAGTTCACAAAAGAAAGCATCCATCAGGGCAAGATTACTGCTCTCTTAGACAACGGTGCAGAAATCGAAGTTGCTGAAAACGTAACAGGTTTCGTTCACATTTCTCAACTTTCTGCAAATCGTGTAAACAACCCAGCAGAAGCAGTTAAAGTTGGCGACGAAGTTACTTACAAAGTTCTTGAACTTGACCGCAAGAATCGCAGACTTAAACTCTCAATCAAAGAAGCAACAATGGACAGCGATACAAAGGAACTGAAGAAATATCAGGCTGAATCTGAATCAGGATTCTCTGATACAATCGGTGATTTGTTCAATGTTGAATCAATCAAATCTCAATTAAAAAAATAATCAAGAATTGAGAAAAAAAATGAAATAAGCTTGACAAAAAACGATGCACCTAGTATAAAAGGGGCATCGTTTTTATTTCAAAGCAAATATCAAAGAAAAAATAAAAACAGGAGTATAAAAATGGTAAAAAAAGTTGGTATTAACGGTTTTGGTCGTATTGGTAGAATGGTTTACAGAGCTATTCTTGATCACTCTGATGAATTAGAAGTAGTTGCAGTAAACGACTTAACAGATGCAAAGACTCTTGCTCACCTTCTCAAATATGATTCTGTTCACAGAAGACTGAACCACAATGTTTCTTATGATGAAGAAAAGAACCTTCTCATTGTAGACGGCAAAGAAATTAAGATTTATAAAGAAACTGATCCTGCTAATATTCCTTGGAAGAACCACGGTATTGAATATGTTGTTGAATCAACTGGCCGTTTTGTAGATAAAGAACACGCAGAACTTCATATCACTAAGGGCGGTGCTAAGAAAGTTATTATTTCTGCTCCAGCTAAGAATGAAGACATCACCATTGTTATGGGCGTTAACGAAGAAATGTATGATCCAGCAGTTCACAATGTAATCAGCAATGCAAGCTGCACCACTAACTGCCTTGCTCCAGTAGCAAAAGTTATCAACGATAAGTTCGGTATTGAAAAAGGTCTAATGACTACAATCCACGCTTATACTGGAGACCAAAGAATTCATGACGCTCCACACAAAGACCTTCGCCGTGCAAGAGCTGCTTGTCTCTCTATGATTCCAACCTCTACCGGTGCTGCAAAAGCAATTTCTCTTGTTATCCCAGATCTTAAGGGTAAACTTGATGGTTTCGCAATCCGCGTTCCAACTCCAGACGTATCTGTAGTTGACCTCACTTGCACACTCAGCAAAGCTGCTACTAAAGAAGAAATCAATGCTGCAGTAAAAGAAGCTTCTGAAACCGCTAGAAATCAGGGCATTCTTGCTTATTGCGATGAACCACTAGTAAGCGTAGACTTCACTACTGATTCTCACAGCTCAATCTTTGACGCTCTTTCTACAAAGACTATGGGCGACAATATGGTTAAGATCCTTTCTTGGTATGACAATGAATGGGGTTACAGCAATCGTGTTTGCGACCTTATCCGCTACATTGCTAAAAAGTAATTTTGGATAAACCATTTTGATTTAACAAAAGGAAACCTGAAAAAACTTCGGGTTTCCTTTTTCATTTTTCTTAGGAGATAGAAAACAATGTTCAGAACAATTAAAGATGTTAATGTCAGTGGTAAAAAAGTTTTAGTTAGAGTAGACTTCAACGTTCCATTAGATGAAAATCTGAAAATCACAGATGATACCAGAATGAGAATGGCTGTTCCAACTCTGAAACACATTATAGACAATGGCGGCAAATTAATAATAATGAGCCATTTAGGCCGTCCAAAGGGAGAAGTTGTTGCAAAATATTCTCTGAAATCAGTTGTAGCTCATTTAAGCGAACTTCTTGGCAAACCAGTTGTTTTTGCTAACGACTGCATTGGCGAAGAAGCAGAAAAAGTAGTTAACAATCTTAAAAACGGTGAAGTAGCACTTCTCGAAAACTTAAGATTCCATAAAGAAGAAGAAAAGAATAATCCAGAATTTGCTAAGGCTCTTGCTTCTCTTGGCGATATTTTTGTAAGTGATGCATTTGGTACTGCTCACAGAGCTCACGCTTCTACTGCAGGCATAGCTGATACTCTTCCTGCTTATGCTGGTTTCTTAATGGAAAAAGAAATCACTTATTTAAGCAAAGTTACAGAAAATCCAGAACGCCCATTAGTAGCCATTATGGGTGGTGCAAAAGTCAGCGATAAGATTCTTGTTATCGAAAACCTTTTAGAAAAAGTAGATACTCTTCTTATCGGCGGCGGTATGGCTTATACATTCCTTAAATCACAGGGTATTAAGATTGGTAAATCCCTTTGCGAAGACGACAAGCTCGATTTAGCAAAATCACTTCTTGAAAAGGCAAAGAAGCTTGGCAAAAAGATGCTTTTCACACAGGATGTTATCGCAACAAAAGATTTCAACACTGTATTGGGAACCTACACCATGGCTGAACTTCCAGAAGATGCAGAAGGCGTTGATATTGGCCCTGAAACAATAAAAGCATTTGAAGCTGAACTTAAGAAAGCCAAAACCGTTCTTTGGAATGGTCCAATGGGCGTTTTTGAAAAACCCGCATTTGCTAACGGCACTCGCAAAATTGCTGAAATTCTCGGCACTTTGAATGCAACTACAGTAATCGGCGGTGGTGACTCAGTTGCTGCTATCGAACAGATGGGCTGTGCTGACAAAGTATCACATGTTTCTACCGGTGGCGGCGCCTGCTTGGAATTCTTAGAAGGCAAAACACTGCCAGGTATTGCCGTTTTTTCAAAATAATAAATAGGGAGTATTAAAATGACTAGAAGACCATTAATTGCAGCTAACTGGAAAATGCACAAAACCAACCAGGAAGCAAAAGACTTTATGAAAGAACTTCTTCCTTTAATAGCTGATTTAAAGGACGTTGATGTTTTGGTTTGCCCTCCATTTACACTGATTTCAACTGTTGATCAAGGCAGACAGGACAGCAAAGTTCTGCTTGGCGCTCAAAATATGTATTTCGAAGAAAAAGGCGCATTCACAGGCGAAGTTGCTCCTGCAATGCTTAAAGACATTAACTGCGAATTCGTTATCCTTGGTCACTCTGAACGCAGATGGATATTCGGTGAAAATGACGAATTAATCAATAAGAAAGTTCTTTCTGCATTTGAACATGATTTGATTCCTGTTCTTTGTGTTGGTGAAAAGTTGGAAGAACGTGAAAGCGGCCAAACTGAACAAGTAATTCTAAAACAGCTTGAAAATGACCTTAAGGGCGTAACAGAAGACCATCTTAAGAATATGGTTATTGCTTACGAACCAGTTTGGGCTATAGGCACCGGCAAAAATGCTTCTGAAAAGGACGCAAAAGAAGCTTGTGCTCTTATCAGAGAATTTATTCACAGCAGATTCGGCAGTGAAACTTCTGATAAGGTCAGAATCCTCTACGGCGGTTCAGTAAAACCTGAAAACGTAAAAATGTATATGGCTCAGGAAGGAATTGACGGAGCTTTAGTAGGTGGTGCAAGCCTCAAAGCTGATTCTTTCGCAAGTCTTACTAAGTTCTAATAGTTTGATTTAAAAAAAAAACGAGTAGTTTATAATTATTTATAAACTACTCGTTTTTTTATATAAAAGACAAAAAAATTGTGTAAAATTAAAGAAGTAGGAACCAAATAAGCTGGGCAGGCTCACCATTGTTGTCTGATAATAATATTAAAAATATCATAATGAAGAGCACTAGTGTTGAATCAAGAATAATAATTTTTGTTATTTCTTTGATTGCATTAGCTATTTTCTATGGCTGCGGCTCCCACTCCAGCACCCCGTTATCTGTTAGTGTGCCCTCTGAAATAGTCCTATCATCGAGAGAAGTAGTAATTGACGAAAAAGGAAGACTCCCCGCTGTCACTTTTCCAAATGGCGTAAAGATTGAAGCATCTGAGGAAAATACTCTTACTCCTGGAATCACAGTAGTAGTTACGGAACTAGAAAAATCCTCTCGAAACATAGATTATTTCACTAGTTCATATCATTCACACATATATAGAATCATAGCATATCAGACTTCATCAGGGCTTATAGACAGCAAAACCTATGTAACCACACTTGAAAAACCCTTTAAAATAACAATTTCTAAAGACCCCAACTCTCAAGGTTTTGTTCTTGCCGGCATTAACGAAAACGAGTCTGAGCCATGGAGATTTTTCAACTTATCCGGTCCTTCGGCTAATATAGTTAATTTAGCAAGATCATCTGAGGTTGGCCCAAAAGAATATACTTTCGAATTATTCAGACTTGGAATTCAGTTTGCCCTGATAACCTATGACAGCAGTGCAGGCAACAAGATTCCTGATACTTTTATAAGCAGTATTAACGCTTCTTCTAGTGCTTATATCTTAGTAAAAGACGGCAAATATACAGATGATTTAACACTCAAATGTATTTTAAACGGGCAAAATCTAGCCTATATGAAGCCTGGTGATTTTAGAGCTAAAATCACCTATAGAAACAATTTATCAAAAAGTTCTTCAATAAATGTCAATGGAATTAAAGTAAGTCAGATAACCACAGCAGATAGTACACTTCCTGGTTATAGCTATGCCCACAGTTTTTTAGTAGATTCTTTATTAGGTTCTAACCTTATGAGCAACGAAGGAGAATTTACTTTCATATTAAATCTCAAGAACGTTGAAGTTCATAATTTCCCGTCAGGTTTTTTGATTGAATTTTTTAACAAGGTAGACCCCGAAAAGATAATTCCCTACAAATACACAGAATTCTATACATTAAAAAAAGCTGAATCTATAAATATTACTTTAAGTTCGAATGATGCAAACCTTGCAGATAAAGACAAAAACCTATATGTATTGAATCCAACTTTCACTATTACTTCCAACTATGATTTTGATAAAAGTGAAAAAGAAAAGATTGCCAAAGCAATAAGCGTTTCTAATATAGATTCATCAAAAATATCTAAAGTTTGGAAAGATAAAACCCTGACTCTTAGCTTTAAAGAGAATTTACAGAACAATACCTCTTATACTATTTCTATTGGCGATGTTAACAATAAAGAAGGTTTTATCATCACCACTTTTAATGATTTCAATTTCACTACTAAGCCTGAATTATACAATATAGAGTATGATTATAATGGGGGCAAGACAACTGTTCCTAATCCGGAATCATATGACATAACAACAGCAGAATTCACTCTTAACAACCCAACCAAAGAGGGTTATGACTTCATCGGTTGGAGCGGAACCGACCTGAAAGGCAATAATAATCTGGTTGTTACCATCAAACATGGTTCAAAAGGCAATAGAACTTATAAAGCCAATTTTACGCCAACAAGCTATAGCATTACCTATCATTTAAACGGTGGGAATATTACGCTTCCAAACCCTGAAACCTACGATATAACCTCTACTACAATACAATTAAACAATCCTTCAAGACCTTATTACAAGTTCATTGGCTGGACAAGCGATGATATAAATACACCGCAAGCAATAGTTACAATTGAGCAAGGTTCTACAGGTGATAAGTCTTATACAGCCAACTGGATAGAAAACCCGACGAATAGTTATACTGTGACTTTGACCAAGGGCATAGGTATAGATGAAGTGATTGGCAGCGGGTTATATGAAAGTGATTCGACAGTTAATGCAACCTGCACTATGCTTGCTGGTTATGAATTTGTCTTTTGGACCGGCAACGTCACAGAATCAACTTTTACAATGCCGTATTATGATGTTGTAATGCAGGCAAACGCTCAACCAATCAACTATTCAATAAATTACAACCTGAATGGGGGAAAAGTTGAGACAAACAATCCTACCAGCTATAACATTAATTCTGGCAATTTGTTCCTGATTAATCCGACCAAATCGGGTTATACTTTCTTAGGCTGGACAGGAACAGACTTAGACACAGCGTCAAAAACATTTTTTATTCCTCACGGATCAACAGGCAACAGAGAATACACCGCAAACTGGAGCCTGGATACTTATACGATTACATACAATATTGGTGAAGGGAATGTTGCGACCCCAAATCCTACTACTTACGATATTGCTTCTGCTAATATAACTTTAACTAATCCTGTTTCCGCAAAAGATTATTATTTGTTTAAGGGCTGGAGCGGAACTGACCTTGAAGGTTCAGATAATCTTGTTGTAACCATACCTAAGGGTTCCGTTGGGGACAGGGTTTACACAGCTAACTACGCACCTGAAGTTTTCCCCATAACTTATACCTATGAAGGAGAAATGGCCGAAAACCCAGATAGTTACGATACTACGACCTTATCATTTATATTGAATAACCCGACTAAATCAGGTTATGACTTCTTAGGCTGGGAAGGCACGAACATACCCGAAGGAACTGCTTCTTTGACAGTTATTATTCCAAAGGGCTCAAATGGTGCAAGAACCTATACAGCCAGTTTCACTCAAAGATTTACTATCGAATACACTTTGAACAACGGTTCTTTAACAGTAGACAATCCTAAGAACTACAACAAATATACAGCAAATATAATGTTAAATAACCCAACCAAACCAGGTTATGACTTCTTAGGCTGGGAAGGCACGAACATACCCGAAGGAACTGCTTCTAAGTCAGTTGTTATTTATACTGGCTCAGAAGGGAACAGACAATACGTAGCCAGTTTCACCCCCAAATATAAGATAACCTATAATTTAAGCAATGGTACAACTAGTAATCCATTGTCATACAATAGATACACCAATAGCTTTATATTGACTCCTCCAACTAGAACTGGTGATACAAACAGTGATTTTTATATCTTTACAGGTTGGACAGGTACAGACATAGATTCTTTAACAACGATAGTTACAATTCCACAAGGTTCAACCGGCAATAGAGAATATACTGCTCATTGGCTTGAAGGCAAATCTTTTGAACTTTCTACAGGTATCACCCTTAAAATGATAAAGTGTCCAGCGGGAACCTTCATCATGGGCAGTCCAGTAGATGAGTTAGAGCGCGGCGTAAACGAAAGTCAGCATCAAGTAACATTAACTAAAGACTTTTATATGGGAATTTATGAGGTTACTCAGGAACAGTATTTTGCTGCAATGAATACTAATCCTTCAAATTTTAAAGATGGTCTGGCTAACGAAAAACCGACCACATCTGCAAATCAACCAGTAGAAACAGTAAAATGGGCCGATGCAAAAAATTTCTGCGCCTGGCTGAATACAAATATAACAAGCGGCGTTCCTGCTGATTATCACTTCGATTTGCCGACAGAAGCCCAGTGGGAATATGCTTGCAGAGCTGGTACTACTACGACTTTAAATAATGGTACGAATGTTATTAATCCAACTGTATCAACTTATGACCAAAATTTAAACGAAGTTGCATGGTTTAAATCAATTTCTTTAAACACAACCCATCCGGTAGGAGAAAAAAAGCCCAATAATTGGGGATTATATGACATGCACGGTAACGTACAAGAATGGTGCTTAGATAAGCGTAGCTCTACCTGGGAAACAGATGATTATCCAACAGCCCCTGTTATAGACCCTGTTAAAACGACAGGTGACCAATATATAATTAGAGGGGGAGACTATCAATCAAACCCAAACAAAAGATATCGTTCTGCTGCTAGAGATGGAAAAGGAACTAGTTCAAGTTTTAGCTATGTAGGTTTCCGGGTCGTACTTACTCATGATTAGTTAAACAGCTAAATAACGTTTTTTATTTAAAATTAATGTTTCATCTTGTACCTTAACTCTATATGCTGTAAAATAATCTCAATGAATCAGTCACAAAACTTTTTGATGGAAGTTATGATGAAAACAAGAATAAATAAAGTTTTAATCTTCATATTAATGATATTGTTTACTCAAATATCTTTAATTGCTCAAGCAGCAAGGAACTCGTTTGAACATAACACTCCACCTGATGTAAAAAAAGACTTTGAACTATTGAGAGAACGCGTAAAAAGAAATCCTCGTGATGTGGCAGCGATAAATTCTCTTGGTATTATTTATGCCAATGCTGGTCAGTTAGAAGATGCAATCAGGCTTTGGCAATATGGAATGGGAATCAGACCAGATTATATCCATCTATACAACAATCTTGGTTCTGCTCTAAAACAAAAAGGCAGAAGAGAAGAAGCCAAGATGATTTTTAAAGCTGGTTTAATGCATGAACGCTCTCATTTAATATACTATAATCTTGGAACTCTGGAAAAGGAAGACCAGAATATAGCAAAAGCTGCGGAATACTTTAAATCCTGCCTGGAAATCTGCCCGGATTTTCAACCAGCGGTACAGCAGTTGGAACTGCTTGGATATTTTCCCAAAATGGCCGCCAAAAACACACATATACCGACTATGACATTAGGAAGCTACAAACCTCCTGTTGAAATTGGTAATATTGAATTAACACCGATTTATCCAAATGGTATTCAATCAGATGATTCTTCGAAATCATCTTCTAAGAGCAGTGCAAAAAAGCCTAATACAACTATAAAACAATTCAAGCCCTTAACTTTTGACGAATGCTGTAAAATCATTCGTTCTTTTGAGGCTCCTGACCATAAAAAATACGTTGCATTAACATTTGACGATGGGCCACATCACACTCTTACCCCAGAAGTTTTAAGTATTCTGAAGAAAGAAGGCGCAAAAGGAACATTTTTTGTAGTAGGAAACAGAGCAGAAACTTATCCGGACCTTATAAGCCAGATTTCATCTGAAGGTCATGATGTCGGCAATCATACCTGGAACCATATTTCCCTGGCAAAAAATACTACAGAAACAGGCTTAAAATCACTCAAAAAAACCAATGACCTGATTACCGGAATAACAGGCAAAAGATGCAATATAGTGAGACCCCCATATGGAGCTACAAGCGCAAGGGTAAGAACTATGCTTCAAGAAAACGGATGGCATCAGATTTTATGGGATTCAGACAGCCGCGACTGGCAAAACAAGAACCCAGATGTTATTCTTTACAGGGTAATGAAATCTTTTGAACCTGGTGGAATCATTCTTTTTCACGATATCCATCCAGGTGCTGCTAAAATGCTCCCAACCCTCATAAGAGCATTAAAATCTGAGGGCTATAGATGTGTTACTATTTCTGAACTCATTGCTCTGAAACATGCATTGTGAGGAAGATATTTCTTATATCTCCATTTTTGGTCTTATATCTTATATCTCATTTTACGGTATAAAGCTATTTCTAAAAAAGTATTGTTTACAAACTAGCTTTAGATTAAAATAACAACATGTGGATAGTAATACTAAATTTCTGTCTCTTCATTCTGCTGATTTGTTTTATGCTTTATGGGTTTGGAAAATGGTCCAGACTAATAACAGAATATAACGATGGCTCTGAAGAATTTCAAAAGGATTCCAGCCAAAAAGAGAATCCTAAGAATGTTGTAGATGGAAAGTATTATCGTCTTCCAATGTGGATTCTATTCTTTGGCATATTTATAACTCAAATAGTCAGACTAATACAGTATCTGCTGGGTTATTAGAATTTTATTGGAGGTATATGCATTGAGAAATTTTGAGAACAATAAAACATTTGCAGGTTTAAAAGCAGAACATTTTCAGCACAAATGGGATCAACAAGCTATAACAGCATTACAAGCAATTCCTGGTTTCGAATTCTTAGTAAAAAAACTTATGGAAATAGGTTTTGAACAGTTTTTTAGAATTACAAATCTGGCAAGCAATGTTCATGTTACAGGTAAAATGATGCCTGAACTGCAAGAAATGCTTAAAACTGCCTGTGGAATACTTGATGTAGCTATTCCTGATTTATATATCAGCACCAACCCCGTTCCCAATGCATTTACATATGGAGATACCAAACCCTTTATAGTTTTAACTTCCGGTCTGCTGGAATCAATGGATAAAGAAGAACTCTTCTTCATTCTTGGTCACGAACTGGGTCACATAAAATGTGGTCATGTTTTATATAAAACAATGGCAAGACATTTTGCTTTAGTTCTTGAAATAGTTGCAAGCGCCACTTTAGGTTTTTCCAGATTAATTGGAACAGGGTTAGAAGTTGCTATTTTCGATTGGGAAAGGAAATCAGAACTTTCTGCTGACCGAGCAGGTCTTATTGTCACTCAAAGCCTACAGATTGCCAATAGAGCATTCATGAAAATGGCTGCAGCAAGTCCGAAGCATTATGCTCAAATGGATGAAACAGAATTTCTCAATCAGGTAAAAACTTACGAAGATGCAGCAGATGCTTCTTTTATTAACCAGGCCTATATTGCTTTAATTACAACAAAAATGTCTCATCCATTCACTATTCTAAGAGCAAAAAAACTGGATGACTGGGTTACAAAAGGTGAATTTACTGATGTAACCGGTATATCTATTGAAGAAGTTCAAGCTCAATCTGCAGAAACAACAGCAAAAGCAGACCCCGAACAGAAATAGACAAAGATATAAGACCAAATCTTGAGATATAAGATTTAAGATAGTTTTTGTTGTAGTTGTTTTTTGTTGTTTTTAATTAAAGCTTCAAGACTTAAGCTATAAGCTACAAGCCAGACAATAATGCTGTTTTTCTAGCTTAAAGTTTAGAGCATAGAGCTTATAGCTATTTAAAACAACTAAGATCTTCCATCTTATATCTTAAATCTTCCTCAGTATTTTAATAACTTCTTCGTTATTCTGTGAGACAGCTAAATCCAATGGGGTTTGGCTGTCTACGCTTTTTATATGAGGGTCACAACCAGCTTTTAATAAAACTTTTACTGCTTCCGGATGGTTTTGCTGGGCAGCCAAATGCAGAGGTGTCCAGCCATCATTATCACCAAGATTTAATTCTATATCATATTTTAGAAGCTGCTCTATAACGGGAACACAACCTCTAAAACCAGCCCAATGCAAAGGAGTCCAGCCATCTCTCTCAACTTTTCTTGGGTCAGCTCCATGAGCCAATAAAATTGCAAATGTTTCAGGTTTTTCGCGGGCAGCAGTAAGATGAAGAGGCGAAACCCCGTCCATATTTAATGCATCAACTTCAGCACCTTTTTCTAATAATAATTTTGTAGCTTTAACCATTCCAAGTTTTGAAGCAAGATGTAACGGAGTTACTCCTGTAGGATCCCTCTGCATCACATTTTCGCCATTATTAATTAGTTCCACAGCAAGGTTTTCATCATTTTTATTTAATGCTTCTAAGAGTTTATTCATTAAAGACTCCTTGATATAATTCCCAAAATTTATTATACTAGTTTTTAGGTAATTTTATTTAACTTTTTTTGGAGGGAAATTATGGGTTTTTGGGCTAATCAAACTAGGTCCGTTATTGAATGGAAAGATGCTTCTCCAGATACACTTATTTGGCGTTGGGATGGCACTAACGATGAATTAAAAAATGGTTCAAAGCTTATAGTTAATCCTGGCCAAGCAGCTATATTCCTTTATGAAGGCGAAATAAAAGCTATTCATGATTATCCGGGCAAATTCGAACTTGGAACAGGCAACGTTCCTTTCCTTACAACTATTAAGAATATTATGCAGAACTTCACTTCTGAACATAAAGCTAATATTTATTTTGTAAGAACTACTGAATTCGTAGACCAGAAATGGGGAACCACTGGCCCAATCAAATACGATGATCCAAAATACAGATTCCCAGTTGGAATGATTGCTCATGGAAACTTCTCTTTCCATATTACAGATATCAGAAATTTCTTTGTTAACTTCTCAAGCAATACAGAAGTTGTAACTATAGCAAGCATTAGAAAAAATATTATTGGTCGTATTCTTGCTCCAATGACCAGTGTTTTTGCAAAAAGCGGTTACAGTTATTCTGAAATAGACAGCCATATCCAGGAACTCTCTGATTTGCTCTCACAAGCTGTTGCAGAAGATTTCAAGAAACTCGGCTTTGAAATGTCTGATTTCAGAATCGAAAGAACTGATTTCGATGAAAAGACTCATGAAAGAATAGATAAAATCGCTGACAAGATGGCTGAAGCTCAGGGTGATGCAGCAAAAGTCAATGAATTCGCTAACATTAACGGCGCAGGCATTGCAAATTATGCAACCATGGAACAGCTTCGTGCTCTTAATGCCGCTGCTGCAAATCAGAACGGTATGGCCGGTATGGGCGTAGGCATGGGTCTTGGTGCAGGTTTAGGCGCTGGAATGGGATTCGGCGGCATGAATATGATGCAGAATCAAATGCAGCAGCCACAAGCTCCTCAGGTTCCACAGGTAGCAACAGTGGCTTGCAAAGGCTGCGGTGCTCAGATTAAAGCAACTGCCAAGTTCTGTCCAGAATGTGGCAAGCCTCAAAATCAGGCTCAGAAGTGCCCTGAATGTGGTGCAGAAGTTGAAGGAAAATTCTGCCCAGAATGTGGTCACAAAATGTAATTAATAGTTAAATTACATATAAAAAACATCTGAATTAACAATTCAGATGTTTTTTATTTTAGCCTTATCAATATCTGCTATTAATCAAAAATAATTATAACCTTAGATTTATAACTGTGCTATAATATATCACCGATAGGATAAGAATATGCTTTTTTTCTCTAATTTAACAATTTTATTACTATTAGCAGTTTGTATTTTTCTAGGTTATGATAAGCTTTACGTAATAGCTATATTTATTGCATCAGTATTTTTCAGTGAACTTTTTAATAAAATTTTAGACGCAATAACTCCTGATTCCAGCTTAGTAAAAAAAATTAATTCAAAAAACAAATACACCCCTGAAAAAGTTGTTAAATTTTTAAAAATCAGCAGTTGTTTCTTGTTCTTCGCTGTATGGATAGCTTTAATAGCTGAAGTAATATGCTTATGCGGCGGACATGGACTAAGCGTATATGACACCTTTAATTCAAAAGTATTCTGCGTCTGTGTTTTCTTAGTATTATATTTTTACGCTGTTTTTGCCACAAGAACTCTTCAAGAAGACGAAACAGACTCATCAATAATTCCGCCTGCTCAATACTATCGAATGATGCAGTATTTGAACTTATATCAGATAGTATTCGGGCTATATTTCATTGGAATAAACTATTCTTACGCAAGCGAAGAAGTTGCGGAAAGATATCTTTTTGTAATTTACGATTACTCAATCTTATTTCTTTTAGGTTATTTATTCTGTCTGATAATAGAAAGAATACTAGATACGAGCAGAATATTAACCAGTATTCTTAAAGATAAGCAGCAGAAGTATGAAATTCCGTTCTTTGTAAGCCTTATTGCTGCAAGCCGCTCATTCAAACGAAGTTTAATAAAAACAATTGAGTTTATCTCAGGCGTAGACCTTTCTAAATCTGAAATCGCCGGTTATATTCTCCAGCATATAGAACCAGTATCTATTATCGCGATAATAGTTTTCTGGTTGATATCTTCTGTTGTTATTGTTCCTCCCAATAAAGAAGCCATTTTTTATAGAATGGGTAAAATAACAGGAGAGCAATCATATAAACCAGGTCTACATTTCAAACTTCCCTGGCCGTTTGAAAAAATGGAACTCTATGAACCAAGCATGATTAAAACCCTCAATATAGGTTTTACTCCTGACCCAACTCAGAAAAACATAATATGGGCAAAAGCCCATGCTAAGGAAAATTTTTCTTTGCTAGTTGGAAATGGAGTAGAAATCATTGCTGTGGACTGCCAAGTATTTTATAAAGTAAATAATCTCTATAAATACATAACTAGAATTCAAAATACAGAAAAGTACATAGAAGCTTTAACTTATAAACTATTAACTGCTCATACTGTTTCTAAGAATTTTGACCAGATAATCAGTCAGAATAGAAATGCTTTGATTTCTGAAATAAAGACAAAATTGCAGGCAGATTTAGACAAGGAAGACCTTGGCGTATCAATAGTCGACATAGTTTTCTTAGCTATTCATCCGCCGTTAGAAGTAGCCAGCGTTTATGAAGATGTAATCAGCGCCCAGGTCGATAAACAAACTTCTATTTTAAAAGCTAATTCAGAATCAATAAAAGAGCTCTGCATGAAAAAAGCTTTTGCTGAAGAAGAAGTTAATAATGCTAAGTCTTATTCAAAACAAACTGTTGCAAACGCAATAGGTGAAGCTGTTTCCTTTGAAAGCAGAATAGTTGGTTATAATACAGACCCGGATTTAGAAGAATTCCGCTTAAAGCTCGATTATACTTTAAAAATGGCAAGATCTAAAAATCTATATGTTATAGACAAATCTTTTATGCGGCAGCATGACCGCATAATGTTAAATTTACAGAATTGAAGGTGTCAAAATGCATTACTCGCTTAGAATAATATTAGCATTTTTATTATTTGGTTTAATACTTTTTCAAACAATAGTATTACCATTACCAGAAGGATTTAAAGCAGTAATCACCCATTTTGGGAAACCCGATAGAATTATTTCAGAATCTGGTCCAACTCTGAAATGGCCTTGGCCCATAGACAATAACTATATATTTGACTGCCGTAAAAAACTATATAATACAAAATTCACTCAGACTCTAACTAAAGACAAAAAATCCATCATTCTTCTAACTTATATAATCTGGCAAATTGATGACCCATTAAAGTTTTTACAATCTGTTGGAGACACAAAAAATGCTGAAGATAAGTTAGACGGCATGGTTTCAAATGCCAAAAACAATGTTCTCGGCGATTATAATTTAAACAATTTAGTTTCTACTGACCCAAGCTCTCTTAAAATAGATGAAATAGAAAGCAAGATTCTGACAGCAGTAAAACAAAATGCCAAAGACAATTTCGGAATTAATATAGAAACGCTTGGAATAAAGCGATTAGCTTATCCAGAACAAAATATAGAAGCTATTTTCAAGCAAATGAGAGCCGAAAGAGATCAATATGCTTCAAAATATAGAGCTGAAGGCAGAATGCAAGCTGCCATAATTATTTCCAACACAAAAGTTGAAGTTTCTAAGATTAACGCTGAAGCCCAGAAAAAATCTGCTGAAATTATTGGGGAAGCAGATAGAGAAGCTGCTGAAATATATGCCAACGCTCACAAAAAAGGCAGAGATTTTTATAAATTCACAAAGAGCTTAGAAGCAATAGAAAAAATGTCTGACAAGAATTCAGTTTTTATACTTAGAACAGATCAAGCCCCATTTAATGCATTATATGGAACAAACAATGAATGATAAAAACACTGGAGAAAAAACAACTCCGTTATTAAAAACAATTAATGATTTCATGAAGCTAATAAAAGTCTTCATGGTATTAGTTTTTATAGCATATCTTTTCTCTGGAATTACTCTGGTAGAACCTGGAGAAATTGGTATCATTCTTAGAATGGGGAAACTGGTTGGAGATAATCCTGCCGATCAAATTCATAAACCAGGCTGGCTATTTGCTTTACCAAAGCCTTTTGATAACGTATTAAAAATTCCTGACCAGAGAATTCAACAAGTAGGCATAAGAGAGCTAGCTCCTAGACCTCATAGTCATGAAGAAGCTATAGGAAACATTTCATCAATTGATCCCACAAGAGAAGGCTATTGTATTAGCGGAGATGAAAACATTTTTCAAACTTCCGTATTTGTTAAATATCAAATTACTGATCCAATAAAACTTATTTTCGGTTACATGGCTCCGCTCAGTATGGCTGATTCTTTAATATATGACTTAACCGTTGCTGAAATGACCAGTGTTTCTTGTAGATTCACAATAGACGGATTACTTACAAAAGACAAAAAAGAGCTTTCACAGCAGGTTCAGCAGCAAGTACAAAATAAACTTAATAAGTTAGATTCTGGTTTAACAATTATTTCTTTAGAAATATCAGAAATGGGGCCGCCTCCATTCCTGAAAGACGATTTCGAAGATGTCCAATCTGCTTATGTTGATCAATTCCAATACATCAACAAAGCCAACAACGACAGAGAAATCAAGCTTCCAGAAGCTCAGGGAGCCTATGAAAAGAAAATTAATGATGCTATTGCATATAAAGAAACTATACTGGCCAAAGCAAATGCTGAATCCGGCAAGTTTTCTCAGTTGCTAAAAGCATATGAAGAAAATCCTGCAGAAGTTGGGCATGATTTAAAGAGCAGAACACTTAAAAGCCTTATATCTAACGCTGGCAACATCATTGTTATGCCAGATACCAAAGAAAGTCTGAATAACGTTACTCTTTTACTTGGACTTAATGGTTCGATTGTTACTAAAATAACTACTCCAGATGGTTATTACGAGGAAGATGATTAATGGAAGAGCTAGAACACTCACATATTCATAATCACGAACATGAAAATCATCATGACAGTCATGAACGTACCTGCGGCTGCAGTCATCATGACCGTGAAGATGACAATGAACATGTAATAAGCTGTAATTGCGGGCATCACCACCATGATCACGGACATGCTCACGACAGCGATGCTCACTCTGTTGGACTTAACAATATACTCAAACTAAGGCTCAACAATTCCATTTTTGCTATAGTTTTGCTTATATCTGGATTATTCTATAAATTAATATATCCAGAACAGGAACAAATGTCTCAGGTTATTTTGGCATTAGCCTCAGTAATTGTTGCTATTCCGGTATTCTGGAGCGGTTTGATTGGTTTATTCAGCAAAGAAGCAAAATTCATGACAGAACAGCTTGTCAGCTTAGCTATTCTTGCAGCCATGATGCAGCAAGACTTTGTTGTAGCAACAGTTATCCCAATTATTCTTGTTTTTGGACATTTCTTAGAAGAAAAGAGCATTATGGGAATAGAAGAAGCTATTGCTTCTCTAAAAAAGCTTAATTCACGTGATGCTATAGTTCTTAAAGACGGCAAAGAAGTCCACGTTGAATTGGCTTCATTAAAAATAGACGATACTGTCGTCTGTTATCCTGGTGAAACCATAGCAACAGACGGAACCATAATTGAAGGAGATTCTTCAATAAACCAAGCTCCGATTACTGGGGAATCCTTGCCGATTGATGCATACCCAGGGACAAAAGTTTTTGCTGGTACAATCAATCTCAGCGGAAAACTATTAATTAAAGTTACCGCGATTTCTGCTAACAGCGTCTTTAATAAGATTGTTACAATGCTTAAAGAAGCTGAGAAATCAAAGGCTCCGATAGTAAAAATAATCGAAAAGTACTTAGATCTTTATTTCCCCTTTGTAATAATGATTGCTGCAATCACTTTATTTGTAACAAGCGATATAGACCGTGCTGTAGCAATATTAGTTCTAAGCTGTCCCTGTGCTCTGGTTTTGGCTAGCCCAACCGCCATGATAGCAGCCCTTGTCAATGCCTCTAAATATGGCATTATGATAAAAAACACTGCTTTTTTGGAAATACTTTCAGATATAGATACTATGGTATTTGACAAAACAGGAACAGTAACGTTTGGTAAATTAGAAATAGAAAAGATAATTCCTCAGCCAGGTATCGAAATTAATGATTTATTAGAAAAAGCATCGGTTTGTGCAAGCGGCTCTCATCATCCTGTATCAACTGCAATTATAGACTATATGCACAGCAACAATATAAATATTTCTGTTCATACAGGTCAGCAGGAAATACACGGCATGGGCGTCAAAACAGAAATAGATGGTATTAAATACTATCTTGGCCGCCAAAGCTGGATATGCGAAGATTCCGGACTAAAACCGGTAGAATCCTTAGATGCAGGAAACAGCATAACTGTCTGGGTTGCTACAGAAAAACAGATTCTAGGTCAGCTCTTCTTCTCTGACAAACCAAGACCAGAAATGAAAGAGGCCTTAGATAACATAAGAAAACTAGGTGTAAAACATTTTGTTCTTCTTACCGGCGACAAGAAACAAATCGGAGAAGAAATAGGAACCCGGCTTGGTTTTGACGAAGTTATTTCTGAATGCATACCACAAGATAAGTTAGATTATATAAACAAAAAGAAAGAAGAAAAGCACAAAGTAATGTTTGTCGGAGATGGAATTAATGACGCTCTAGCTCTTAAAGCAAGTGACTGCGGCGTAGCTATAGCTCACGGCGGTTCAGATATTGCCATTCAAAACGCAGATATTGCTCTTAATGGTCATCATATGTCAAGTATGCCTCAAATGTTTATATTGTCTAATAAAACAAGGGCGATCATCAATCAGAATATATTAATAGGCACAAGCTTCAGTATATTTATGATGTTATTGGCATCTGCCGGTTTCGTTACTCCAATATACGGAGCTATTTTACACAATTTAGGCTCTGTATTTGTAGTATTGAACAGCGCAAGATTATTAAAAGGCCCTGAAAAAGCTGCTTAAAATGAAAGATAAATCTGTTTGGCTGGCCTTTCTTATAATACTAGCTTACGGATTTCTATATCTTTTGTATTTCTGGCAGACTCCATTAGGGCAAATGCCTGTATTAGACGGTTCTGAGAACTTTTTACTTGCCAGTCAGATTGCTTCTGGCTCATTACCTCATGAACCATTTTTCCGTTCAATGCTTTACCCTGCCCTATTATCTTTAGCTTGTTCTTTAGGGTTTGAAGACGAATTATTCGTTATAGCCAGTTTTGCGGGCATTTTATTTCACTTTCTCAGTTCATTATTAATATTTCTGATAGTTAATAATCTTTGGAAAAACAGAAAAGCAGCTATTATTTCCTCTCTGCTTTATGGTTTATACCCTCCAGCCGTTTTTTTTGCCGCAGAGCCATTAGATACAACAGTTTCAATATTATTTATGCTTGGTTCTCTATATTGTTTTTTTATTGCTATAGACCAAAAAAGCAAGAAATACTTTGCTGCAAGCGGGATTATAATGGGAATCAGCGGGCTTTTCAGAAGTAATCTGCTTCCCTTTGCAATAATATACATTGCTTACCCTATCACCCAAATCATATCTAATAAAAAAAGCATAAATAGCAAAGTCAACGATTCATTGTCTAATTCAAATCAAGAAACAGATTCCAAAGATTCAATCTACAAAAATAGTTTGATAGCCTTAATGAGTTTTTCATTGATGATTATACTAGGCGGAATCGTATGTTATTTCCATTCCGGTGAGTTTAAACTTATGCCATGGCAAGGAGCCTCAAATCTTTACTCAGCTAACAGTCTTAAAGCCAACGGAAAGTTTTATAAACACAGCGTTTATATTCCAAGTAGAGAACCAGGAACAAACCCTGCTAGAGCTGAAGCAGAATTTATTTATTCTAAAGAAACGGGTAAAAAACCTCCTTTTAATATAAATGACTTTAATAGATTCTGGCTGAAAAAAACTATTGATGAAATCTGTTTAAATCCATCACATTGGATTAATCTGACTATAAAAAAGATTTATTATTTGTTTAATAACTACGAACAGTACAATAACAAAACATTCAGTTTTCACAAATCCATAACTCCTATTTTACGGTATAACCCGCTTTGCTTCGGATTTTTGATAATTATCTTCTTTTTAGCTCTGATAAATCTTTTCAGCAATAAAGTTGATTTGATGCATAAAGAAGAAAGATTCAAAGAAATTTCTCTTTTATCCGGGATTTTCTTTCTAAGTCTTGGAATCATTGCCTTTTACGTTAGTGCAAGATTTAGAATCCCTTTGGCTTCTTTAATCATTATTTTCAGTTCATATTTATTCTGCTTAAAAAAAGAAAAACTGATTACAAAGCAAAATATTATTTTGGGCCTGCTTATTGCATTTCTAACTTTTTCTTCTTATTTTGGTGCTGCAGATAATTCTACTTATAAAGAAGACAGACTTCTTATAGCCTTCGCCTGCTCTCGGCTCGGCTTAGATGATGAACAAATTTTATGGGCAAACAGAGTATTAGAAGAAGACCCCTACAATCTTCAAGCATTAAGGCTTAAAATAGTTGCCTTCACTAATCTCGCTCTTTTTGGAAACTTAACAGATTCTAAAGAATGGAACAGTGTAACAAACGAACTGCAATATTTAAATAAAAATAATCTTTATTTCGATGATACAATATTGTTGTCTGGTTGTTATGCCTGGAAATTTGAGAAGAACAAAGAAAAAGCACGCTTATTATGGATAAATGGAGGTGCTGGCTCTATTCAGCCTGAATTGTTCCAAGCCTGTCTGATATATACTGAACTAATAGAACCAAATGAAACAGACATAAAGTTGTCTGAATACAGCAGTCTGATTAAAGCAGCATTAAATAAAAATAATGCTGACCAAAACAATAATCAATCAGAAAAAGCTCTTAAGTTTCTATTAGATTAACCTTAAGGTCTGACTATAAGAAATGCTTTTCTTCTTTCTAAAGGTTTTTTATCTTTGCCAGATCTGGTAAATGAACACATTATTTCTGCTCTTACCATTGTTTTATCAGGTTCTTGCTTTTCTTCATCTTTAATAGCCCAGCTCCATGTTCCAACCACTTCAAAATCTTTGTATTTCTGTTGAACTTCGACAACCTTGCTGTATGAAGACGGATAGTAACCATCATTAAGAGGGAAAGGACCAATAGCTTTTTCATCTAAGCTTTCAGACTTAGCCCTATCATAAAAAACACCGAATTTCATTGTCATTAGTTCACTTTTTATACTTTCTAAGATTCTTTCAGCCATCTGAATCTTTTCTGTTTCTATGGCCTTTTCAGCATCTGCCTGAGAGTTTCTGATGAGTGGAATAATACCTAAAACGAGAATAAATCCCGCAATAAATACTTCCAATAAAGACATCCCTTTTTTATTCATTTTAGCACCTTAGTTTTAACTCTATACTCTAATTGATTGATATTTATTCTATCTTAATTACCATAGCCTGCTAATTCTT
>JAFXRA010000269.1 GCA_017526725.1 Candidatus Rifleibacteriota bacterium | reverse complement strand
GCTTAAAAAATTGCACTCAATTATTGATTGCTTGTAATAGACGGTTATATCAGTTATTTGCTTTTGCTAAAACATTCCCCTTATCTCTAAGCTCTTCTCTCTTATCTCTCTCAATACAGAGACCGCGGAGGAGAATAAGGTTGAGCAAGCAACTGTCAGCTTTTAAAGGAAATGAGAGATAATGGAAGTCTACACATTTGTCATAAAAAGTATAGCGTATGGGCTTTAGCCCTGAAAGCTATACGTTTATGACAATGGGTAGACTAACAAAAATGTGTATAGATTCCTAGTCTACGCAATGCTTCGCATTAGGGGAAGATTTTCAATACACTAAGCTATTTTGAGATTATTTATATTCTTTTCTTCACAAAGAGATTTATATTCTTTCATAATACTTTCTAACGAACTATCTAACTCTTCCTGAATTTGTTTAAAACTCATATTTTTAATTTTTTCAGAATGTTCTTTTCTTATTTCATGAATTTCATCAATATCAAAATTTCCCATCAGAAACCTCCTAACATCATAGATGGTAGTAAAATACTGATTTCTGGTATTTTGCGAAGCAAAAGACTGCGACCAACAGGAGGTTGGGAGTGCAAGCGAGCGACAGGATGTCTAGCGAGTCGTAGGGGGCTGCTGGCGTAGCCAGCAGAGGCTCATTCCTTCACCAAAGCCAAGCGGAAGCCATTACATTTACTTCTATAACCATCAGGAGACAAAGGGTTACGTGCAGCCGAACGGCAATAAGCTGGATTGTAACTTAAATCACCACCTCGAGTGACACGCGAAGAACCTGTTTCAGGACCCTGAGGGTCTATGGTAATATTATTATCTATACAATATTGATAGTAGGAATCACCATACCAATCCTTGACCCATTCAGACACATTTCCGTGCATATCATAGAGACCAAATGAATTTGGAGCCAATTTTCCAATAGAATGACTTTTTTGGTTTTCATTACCCCAATTATAATAATACCATCCGACTGCATTTAGATAGGTATCTTCTACTTCGCTACCAGTATTCACTATAGATGTGCCATTATTTAAGGAAGTTTCTGTTCCGGCACGGCAGGCATATTCCCACTGAGCATCGGTAGGAAGGTCAAACTTGTATCCTTCTGGCAATTGGTTTTTCAGTTTTTCATTGATAATATCCATAAAGCCTGTGGAAGGGGTCATTAAATCAATCCACAATATACGTTCAACAGGTAATACTGTTTCAGAATCAGAAGTGTTAAAAGATGGATTATCTCCCATAATTGCTCTGTATTGAGCCTGTGTCACTTCGTAGGTGCCCATCCAAAAGTCCTTAGAGATTGTAACAGAATGTTGAGTTTCATCATAATCCGCATAAGGAAGAGACCGTCCCAATTCATTATTTGGACTGCCCATAATGAATGTACCAGCAGGACATTTACGCATTTCTAATGTTACAGTATTTGAATCATCAAGATTGAATACAAGAACGTCAGCAAGAGTCCAGCTTGCGACATAGCTTCTTGCACCTGTTGTTCCCTGATAAATCTTAACCGTCTCGGAAGCTGTTCCTTCTTCAATTCCTGTGCCTGTCCAGCCAAGAAAGACGTAGTTCTTTCTAGTGGGGTTGTTAAGTGTTATTGTATCAGAAAGCACAGAATAGGTTGCTGGGTTAGTGGTTCCTTGAGGAAGACTGCCATCAGCCAAATCGTAGGTAATGTTGTAATTTTCAACGAAGTGAGCCGTATAAGTTCTTTCACCTGTTGAGCCTTTGGTAATCTTAACTTCTTTATTTGTATCGCCAGTAAGGTCGGTACCGCTCCAACCTGCGAAAGTGTAATCATCCTTGGTAGGGTTATTAAGAGTGAAGGTTTCGGTTTCTATATTGTAAGTAGACGGGTTTACTGTTGCAAAGGTGGCACCGTCAACGTTTAGGTATGAAATTTCGTAGTCAATTGGTGTGAAGTTGGCGGTGTAAGTTCTTTCACCTGTTGAGCCTTTGACAATATTAACTTCTTTGTTAGTATCGCCAGTAAGGTCTGTACCGCTCCAACCTGTGAAGGTGTAGCCTTCCTTGGTTGGGTTGTTCAGAGTAATAGTATCTGTTTCTACAGTGTAGTTAGTTGGGTTTGCTGTTGCAAAAGTAGCACCATCGATATTTTGGTAGATAATGCCGTAATTAGTCGGAGTGTAATTAGCTTTAAAGTTTTTATCACCTATAGAACCCTGAGGTACGCTAACCGTCATATTGTTGTCACCAGTCAAGCCTGTTCCGCTCCAGCCTTTGAAAGTATAGCCTTCTTGGGTTGGGTTATTCAAAGTAATGTCATCAGAAATCACAGAATAGGTTGCTGGGTTGGTGGTTCCTTGAGGAAGACTGCCATCAGCCAAATCGTAGATAATGTTGTAATTTTCAACGAAGTGAGCTGTATAAGTTCTTTCACCTGTTGAGCCTTTGTCAATAGTCACTTGAGTTGTAGCTTTATCTAAGTCGGTGCCAGTCCAGCCAAGGAAGGTGTAACCTGTTTTTGTTGGGTTGCTAAGAGTAAATTCGCTTTCCACTGTGTATTCAGATGGGTTGTTTCCTGTAGGTTCACCGCCGTCTAAGTCGTAAGTAATTGTATAAGTTACCAATGGTTCTGGTTCAGGCCGCTGTTCTTTGGTTTCAAAGCTGAAAGCCTGAGTATAGATAAAGGGCAGAGTATTTTCGGCTTTGCCGTCTGAATAGAATTCAACCAAAAAAGTAGTCGGAAATGCCTGCAAGTTTACGCCGGCAAGGTTGAGCACAAAGCTTACAACAGCTTCACCGCTCATCTGCGATTCAATGTTTATGTTAGAAACTTCAAAAGTATGTTCGTAAGTTCCGCTGACAGCGTTATCGTCTGAATCGGTCTGTTTTACAATGCTTCCGTTCGCCTTGAGCTGTTCTGGATTAAGACTGTCGCTTCTGTATACGATTCTTGCTTTTAAATTATCGGTCTTAATACCGTCAAGCTTTTCACCGCTGACTTTAACTTTTATATTAAGGTCTGAAATGTATTTTTCATCTTTATATTCAACATCTTCTGTTGGTGTGATTTCCACCGAATCGACTTCAGCTTCTTCTTTGCTCTGATTATTTAAAACAAAAATTGCAAAATTTATGTCAAGCCTGTAAAGGTTAAAATTGCATTGACTCGGAGTGCTGGCTTGAAGTCTTGCAAATCTTATATCCGCCAAGCTGTCTGTAACAAGGCTGTAGCGCCATGGGTCTGAATCGCTTGCTCTTGTGCCTATGTAGCAGGTGCCTGTGGTGCTATTATTGGGAAGAGTTACCGAAATTGGTTTTTCGAGGGTATTTACTGAAACTGATGTATTAAGAGCGTCGTTAGTGATTAATTTAGCCGTTATATTATATATATAAGCAGGGTTTCCATCAGGTATTTTCTGTTCGGTGGCATTGATTTTAGTGCCTTTTTTCAATGTGTCATCCTGAGTGCATTTAATTACCGCACCTGACGGGAAGGTAATATCGTCGAACCTACCGTTTTTATCTACTTCACGTTCGAAGCTTACAATATCGGATTCGCTAGGAACATTAACGAAAGGTGCGTTTCCACCAGCGTGACAACCAATCAGCAGGGCAACAAAGCCTGCTAATATTACTAACCATATACTTTTATTCATTTTCTGTACCTCTTCGGTAAGAGATTAGAGCATAGAGCAAAAGAGCATAGGGAATTGTTTTAGATTCTGCTATAACAAGCTTTTAAGTATTCTCTAGAGTTTTTAATATAACACAGATTAAACTAATTAACTATTTTTTAGAGCATAAGATAAGAGAAGTCTACACATTTGTCATAAAAAGTATAGCGTATGGGCTTTAGGACAGCTAGACGCGAAACCTTCTATTCTCCGCACAAGGCTCGTTCCCACAAAAATTATCCGAAGGTAGAAATCTTCAGAGACCGCGGAGGAGAATAAGGTTGAGCAAGCTGCTGTCCGTAAAAGTCTTAACTATTAAGCAAAGCTTAGCTTTAAAGACCTACTCCCTATTCCCTAATCCCTTGAAAAAGGCAAAGCCTTTTTCACTCATATTCCATTTGCGAGCTTGTATTCGTGCTCCCAGTTATCGATGAAAGCCTTTGAAACCTGCTTCCAGTTTTCTTCACTCTGGTCAGCCGCATACTGAGTCAAGGTGGTGTTTAGCATATTCTTCCATTCCTGCGATGGAATAGTAGTAAAAGACCAGGCAACCGGCGTTTTGCCTTCTTTTGAATAATTGTCATTCTGGATTACAAAAGCATTTTCAGATTTTAAAGCCTTCTTAAACGGAATAACAAAACCCATTTTTTCAGCCATAGCCTTTGTTCCTTCTTCAGAAGTAACGCACCAGTTGATGAAATCCAGAGTTGCTTTTATATCTGATTTCGAAGATTTCTGGTTTACGCACCAGAAATTTTCCGTCCCTGTACACAACCCCTGTTTTGCTTCTTCTCCTGCGCCGATAAAAATCGGTAGCATAGCTATGTCTTCAGCTTTAAAAGCCTTATCTGAAACAAGGTTTGCAAATTCCCAAGAACCGTTCTGATAAAAAACACCCTTTTCTGCTAAGAATTCATTTCTTGCATCATCAGCAGTTTTTGCAGAAATTTCTTTAGGTTCGCAGGTGCCATTGTTGATATATAAATTCCAAACAGCTTTGTAGTTGTTCAAATACTTGCCATCAAGCTTTTCTTCAATAGAAAGATTCTTATCTTTATATTCAAAATATAGAGGCATATTGGCAAGATGTGTAGTAAAGCGCCAGTTAGAGGAATTATCCATACCCGATGAACAGAAAGCAGCAAAGCCAAGTTCATTCTTTCGTGCAGTAATATCTTCTGCAATCTTCTTTAAATCAGCAAAAGAATTGATGTCACTTTTACTATAACCAGCTTTCTTTAAAAGCTTTAAATTTGCAATTAAACCGTAAGACTCTATAGTGTAGGCAATTCCGCAAATCTTTCCCTTATTGGATTTCAAAGTATAAGCTTCATCTGTAAGTTCCTTATAAATATCAGAAACAGCCAAATCATAACAGAAATCTTCTTTGCCGTTGAGGGTTGAAGGTCCCTGAATCTGGAAAAGAGTCGGCGCATCTATTTTGCTCAGTTCGGCCGCCAAGGTAGTCATATACTGACCAGATGCCGCAGTAACAACAGTCACAGGAACGCCTGTCTTCTGAGTATAATATTTTGCCAATTCCTGCCAAGCCTGGTCCTGCTCTGGTTTAAAATTCAAATAGTAAACAGAACCCTTGCCGTCATCTGCCTTAGAACTTAGAAAACCAATCTGCCCTGTAGCTATTCCTGCTATCAAAACAATAAATATTATTATATAAACAATTATATTTTTCATAAAAACCTTCCAACGACAGCTATTATTGTAGCACAAATAAATTTCTAGTAAATAATAAAGTTAAACTGACTAGAAAAAACTATGAATTCTTAGAATTGGTGGTATAATGGTACACTGATAATTTATTATTCTTTTTGAGGAATGATTGATGAATAGCAAACTTAATTTAGATTTCAGCTTAGTTGAAAAAGCTAGGCAGTATGCGAGAGAGATAGCTGCCGACACTCAACGTTTTATAGAAAAACACACCAGTGTTACTATTGAAAGAACCTGTGCAAGACTTCTTGGAATAGATGGAGTAGATGCAAATGGCGTACCTTTGCCTAATGTCATAGTAGACAGCTTAAAAGCTGCAAATGGTTTATCATTAGGTTTATCTGTATATTTAGGCAACGCTATTATTCAAACAGGTAAAACTCCTCAAGAAATAGCCGAAGCTGTATCTAAAAAAGAATTTGATATTACCAAGCTGAAAATGGCCGACATGTTTGAAATCAAGGCTAAAATTGATGAAATAGCTCTTCAAACAATCGAAAGAATAAGAAATAACAGACGAAACAGAAACAAATTCTTAGAAAAATTTGGCGATAAAAAAGGCCCCTACCTTTATGTAATTGTTGCTACAGGAAATATCTATGAAGATATTACACAGGCAAAAGCCGCTGCTAAGCAAGGTGCAGATATTATTGCCGTAATCCGAACAACAGGCCAGAGTCTTTTAGACTATGTTCCTTATGGCGCAACAACAGAAGGTTTCGGCGGCACCTATGCTACTCAGGAAAACTTCAGATTAATGAGAAAAGCATTGGATGAAGTTTCCGAAGAACTTGGCAGATATATCAGACTGTGCAATTACTGTTCCGGTCTTTGCATGCCGGAAATTGCAGCAATGGGCGCATTAGAACGTCTTGATGTAATGCTTAACGATGCTTTGTATGGTATTCTTTTCCGTGATATCAACATGCAAAGAACCCTTATCGACCAGTATTTTTCCAGAATCATCAATGGTTTTGCTGGTGTAATCATAAATACAGGCGAAGATAACTATCTCACAACTTCAGATGCTGTTGAAGAAGCTCACACAGTATTGGCTTCTCAATTTATAAACGAACAATTTGCTCTGGTATCTGGTATTCCAGAAGAACAAATGGGCTTAAGTCATGCATTTGAAATAGACCCAAGTTTAAAGAACGGCTTCTTATTTGAACTTGCTCAAGCTCAGATGGCTAGAGAAATCTTCCCCAAAGCACCATTAAAATATATGCCGCCAACAAAATTCATGACCGGAAATATTTTCAGAGGCCATGTTCAAGACGCACTGTTCAACATGGTAACCATTTTGACCGGCCAGAAACTTCATCTATTGGGAATGCTGACAGAAGCAATTCATACGCCATTGATGTCAGACCGTGCTCTTTCAATAGAAAATGCCAGCTATATTTTCAACACCATGGCTGATTTGGGTAGTGAATTAGAATTTAAGAAAGATGGTATAATGAGCAAGAGAGCTCATGAAGTTCTAACAAAGGCCTGCAATATGCTTGCAGAAATTAAGACAGAGGGTTTGTTCAAAACTCTTGAACAAGGCAAGTTTGCTGGCGTTAAACGCCCAATTAATGGCGGAAAAGGCTTAAACGGCGTTACAGAAAAACATAAAGACTACTATAACCCCTTTATTGAATTAATGCTGAAGGGAGAAAGAGAATGAGCAGCGGATTATATTCTACAAAAGTAAAAGATTTTAACCAGAAGCTTGATTTAACAAAACTCAAACCCTACGGCGATACCATGAATGACGGGAAAACTCAGGTCAGCTTTACGCTTCCTGTTCCAGACGATGACCGTTCATTAGAAGCTGCTAGACAGCTAGCTGCCAAAATGGGTCTTGATGATGTTCAAGTTTGTTTCCATCAGGCATTAGACAAAAATTTCACCTTTTATATTGCTTATGGTAACCTTACTCATACAATTGATATAACAACAATAAAAGTAAGTACAATAGAGTCAGAAGTTTTAGACATGCATGCAGTAGATGATTTTATTAAAGAAAGAATCGGCCGCAAGCTTATTGTTATAGGAGCAAGCACTGGTACTGACGCTCACACAGTTGGAATCGACGCAATCATGAACATGAAAGGTTATGCTGGTCACTATGGTCTTGAACGATATCAGATGATAGATGCCTATAACCTTGGTAGTCAGGTTGCAAATGAAGACTTCATAAAGAAAGCAGTCGAATTAAAAGCGGACGTTTTGCTTGTTTCCCAAACAGTAACCCAAAAAGACATACATATTACAAATATGGTAGAATTAGTAGAACAACTTGAAGCCGCAAATCTTAGAGATAAAGTTATTCTTATTGCCGGAGGTCCTAGAATTACAAATGATTTAGCCAAAGAACTCGGTTATGATGCCGGTTTTGGCCCAGGAAAGTATTCAGAAGACGTTGCATCATTCTTTATCGATGAATTTGTTAAAAGGAAAATGAAGTAATTAATAATGAAAACGCTAGAATTTATTTCTCAATGCATCAAACACCCGAGCTATGTAGGAGCTATAGCTCCCAGCACCGAGAAGCTTGCTGTTCAAATGGTGGCACCAGTTGACTTAAATCATGTGGAAACAATTGTAGAATATGGTGCTGGAACTGGAGTTTTTACTCAATATATTGCAAATCGCATAGACAAGAAAAAAACTATGTTCTTTAGTTTCGAAATTGATGATAAATTACATAAAATTTGCAGTGAACTACTTCCAGGAGTAGAAATAATAAAAGATTCTGCTGCAAATATTAATTAACAACTGAAAAAACATGGGAAAGACCACGCAGATGCAATAGTTAGCGGACTTCCATGGGCTATTTTTCCTGACAAACTTCAGGATGAAATACTAAAACCCACAGTAGATGCCTTAGCAGAAGGAGGAGTATTTACTACATTTACCTATCTGCATGGTTTTTATCTGCCTGGAGCTTGTAAAATTCGTAAAAAGCTGAAAATGTATTTTTCAGAATTCCATCTCAGTCCCGTTGTGTGGACTAATTTTCCACCTGCAATAGTTTACTGGTGTAAAAAATAAAGGTTATAAATGAAACTCAAATACTTAGTTTCTATTATTATATTAGTATCAATTTTCTTTGCTTCATACAAATCAGAAGCCGCCTCTGAAGATTCACATTTTTTCTATGTAAAAAGCAAATATTCTAATGTAAATAGATCTGATTACCGTTTTCCATACATAAAAGGTCTTGAAGTAAGTATTTATCCAGAATCTTATGAATTTGCTGCTGGTTCAATAGCGACCTTTACTATTATGCTAACCAATAAAAACAAATATCCGATAAATGTTGAATATTCTTCAGGCAGACAGTTTGATATGGTTATTTACAGCGGAGCCAGCCAGATTTTCAGATGGTCTAACGGCTTTACCTGGAAGAAATCTCCCCACAGTATTCCGCTTGCTCCTGGTGAATCGAAAAGCGAGCAACTCAGTTGGGTGAGTGTAAATAAATTTGGTGCCCCCCTTCCACAGGGAATTTATAAATGTGTTGGCTTAGCCACCTGTTATCCCAAAACTCTTGTTTCAAATGAAGTAAAGTTTAGATTAGGACCGCCATCTGTAATAAAGCAAGAAATTATATTTACAAAACTAAATCAGGCTTTCGAATTAGAATTACCTAGATTTGCCAATGAATATGAACTTGTTTGGGAAATCTTTTACAAGTACAACGATAACAGAATTAGAGCAACAAGTAGAAAGATTAACCCAGAAACAATTACAATCACTTTTTTGCCGAGAAGAATCGGGCATGTAGAATTTGATATATATGCATATCCCAGTTCTTTAAACAAAACCGTAGCATTAGAACGTCGTTCTTATCGAATAGAAGTTGAGTAAATCTGACCGGAGGAATATATGCCTAGTCCCGTAAATAATAAGATTTCTGTAGAAACCATGCTTCTTCAGAAAAATCTAATCACAAATGAACAGCTTGAAAAGGCTAAAAATATACAATCTCAAACACTTGAAAAGCTTGAAGACATAATTATCCGCCTAGGCTTCCTAACTGAAAAGCAGATACTGGATGTCTGGGCAGAAATGCTCGGTTCAACAGTAGTTGACTTAACTAACATTAAAATAGACGCTAAACTTCTCTCACTTATTCCAGAATATAATGCCAAGCAATATAAGATGATTCCTTACAAAAAGGAAGGGAATAAGCTGACTGTTGTCATGGCCGACCCATTCGATATCATGGCAACCGACATGATTGCTTTTCTAACCCAATGCAAACTTGAAGTTTATATTGCCTCTAAAAGCCAGATTGATCTAGCTATTCGACAGCTTTACTCTTGGGAAGGTTTCTCTTCTAGCGGCGACGAAACCATAAAATCTCAAGAAGAAGACATAAAGAAAGATGGCTTGGATATAGAAAAGAAAACTTCTGAACAGGGCGCTGTTGTCAGATTTCTTGATGCAGTTTTCAAACAAGCTATTCTAAAAAGAGCTTCAGATATTCACGTTGAACCACGTGAAGAAATGCTTCTAGTAAGATTTAGAATAGATGGTATCCTTCACGATGCTATGACTGGTCCCAAAAGCCTTTTAGCCCCATTAATCAGCAGAATCAAGATTCTTTCACATCTTGATATTGCTGAACGCAGACTTCCTCAAGACGGCCGTTTGAAAGTTAAGATGCAGGATAATGAAGTAGACTTTCGTGTAAGCACCGTTCCAAGTCTCTTAGGGGAAAAAGCTGTTTTGCGTCTGCTTCAAAGAGAAAGCAAATTCGACTTAGATAACATAGGGTTCTTCCAAGATGATTTAAACAGATTAAAATCAGCATTAGACGAACCTTACGGTCTTATTCTTGTTACAGGACCTACCGGTGCAGGTAAAACCACAACTCTGTTCGGTATGCTCAAATATTTCAACAATAGTGAAATCAACATTTTCACCATTGAAAATCCTATAGAATACAGAATTTCGGGTATTACCCAAGTTCAGATTAACGACAAAATCGGATTAGATTTTGCAACAGGTTTAAGAACAGCATTGCGTCAAGACCCTGATGTTATTCTCGTAGGCGAAATTCGTGACTTAGAAACAGCAGACATCGCTTTCAGAGCATCATTAACAGGTCATAAAGTTCTTTCTACAATTCATACAAACAACGCACCTGCAACAATAAACAGACTTATCAATATGGGTGTTCCTGCCTATCTCGTTACTGCAGCAGTTAGAGTTGTCATATCTCAGAAACTTCTTCACAAGAACTGCCCATACTGTTCCGTAGAATACAAACCTTCTCCCAATATAATTCAAAGATTGGGTATGTCACCGGCAAAACTTATCGGAAACAAATTCTATAAAGGCACTGGGTGTAAAGAATGTAATAAAACAGGTATTCATGGTCGTTTAGGCGTTTATGAAGTAATGGTTGTAACAAATTCAATAAAGAACGTCATTATGGAAGGTGGAACCGAAAACGCAATTAAACGTGTTGCCAGACTTGAAGGAATGAGAACTCTTAGAGAAAGTGCTCTTGAACTGGCAATGAAGGGTGAATCAACCTTAGAAGAAGTAATTTACGTAACTCCTTCTGATGAAGAAGAAAAGACTATTAGTATTCCTGGTCTTTCAGGGCTTGGAAATGCCAGCAGCGTCAACAATTTCATTCTTCCGGTTCAGATGCCCCCTCAAGCTATGGTTCAAAGAGATGGTCAGATACCTCAAGTATCTAGCGTTCCTCAACAAAATACCGCTGTTCAAACTCAAGCACCTGTTCTTGACTTGAATGACCCTGTTACAAAAACTATCATATCTGCAATAGAAAAAGATTTCCTATTCCTAACAGATGAAAAATTAGCAGATAAACTGCATTTGCCAGTTATTCAGATTAAAGAACTGATGCAGGCAAAAGAATTAGACAGAACTCCGGAATCCTTTGAAACACATTTCGGTAGCAAAGCCTCTGATTTCAACGAATCAGATGTAGGCGAAATAATAGATTTGATAAATGCACAGGAAGGCGAAATACCAGCTTTTATTCTGGCCGATGAAAAAATGGCTCCAGTCTGGGTTTCACAAGCAGTAATAAAAGCCTTAGAAAAAATCAAAAACAGACTGAACAAACCTGATGATTTGCCTAGAGAATTTGATGAAGGCTTTATATATACAAACAATCTTGGTCAGGTTTATGAATGGGCTGAAAGAAGCAGATTCAAACTTATTGAATTAGCTATGCCTGGCAAATTCAAAGCATGGCAGTTTGGAGAAGTTGAAAGCTGGTTAAACAGCAAAGACTTACAAGCTTGCGCAAGAGAAGCTTTAACCTGGCTCATGAGCGAAAAACTGCAGTGCAGCAGAGGCGACCTCCCAACAATGCTGACCAGACAAACTTTTATCGACAATGGCCTAGAAGCATTATTAAATAAATTTGATGGTTCCTGCTTCAGAATCGTTGATCAGGTTTACCCTGGAATATTCAAACAATGGCAATTCACAGAAGAAGAACAGCTAATATGGTTCCAGGAAAATAAACTAGAAATAGCTGCTGACGCTACAAAATGGCTAATAGAAGAACGCTTGGGCATTCCTTATGAAGACATACCAAAACGGATTTCTATAAGAGAATTCCATATGAATGGCCTGTCTAAGCTTTTAGACTTATTCAACCAGAATCTGTATCAGGTAATAGACAATGCTTATAAAGACCAGTTCAAGCCTTGGCAATTCAATGAACAGAACGAAATCTGGAAACTGCCTAATGCATTAGAAATAGCTAAAGATGCAACTCAGTGGCTGATTACAGAAAAGCTTCATCTAACAAATGAAAAAGCTGTTACCCATTTAACCAGACGGCATTTTATCAGCAACGGCCTGGGGCAGATGCTCGGCTCTTTATTTGATCATTCTCCCTTCAAGGCATTGGAAAACTTAATGCCTGAACTGAAGACCAACGAAGCCTTCCAGAAGATTCTATTCAATTACTCTCGTGAAATTCAAGAAATAGAAACAAAATGGGAAGTATTCGCTGAAAAAATAGCTATAAATCAATTCGGCAAAGCCAGATTCAAAGTCACTCTGCCAAATTTGAAAATAGCACCAATAGTTCCTGAAAACGAACGCATTTATATTAACGCTTCTAATCAGGTTGAATATGTACCCCAGATTTTGATACCTCGTTTAAACGCACATTCTGATTTAAGCGATTTTTCTAATTGGGTACCCTACTGCGACAAGCTCATTTACTGGCTATTAGGTGATGACAGAGGAACAGGCTATTCTGATCCATCTCACCCCAAAGTTAAGCTGGTATTCATCGATTCTCTCATTCCTGGCTTGCGTTCAAAAGGTCTGTTAGATATAGTCGAAAAGATACAGCAGTTAGCTGCCGCACATAATAGACTCTTAGATGTTAGAGCAGAAATGCTATGAACCAGAATAAGCCAGAAGAATTAAAACTTAGAACTAATAAAGCAGAACGCCCGAAAGAAATTGTGCTGATTCAACATATTGACCGCACTTTTTCTTTCCCGCTCTGGATACCAATAGCAGGTATTATTTTCGGACTTATCGGGGAAATAATCTTCTTTTTTAAACGAGATTAGATTGCAGGGCAAACGCAAACTTTTTTAGCTATTAATCAGTATTTCAAATCGTCATTGCTTGTCCTGTAAAGGGAGAGCTATAGGCGCGGTAATCAACACAACATATTGTAGTCAACCCATTGTCATAAACGTATAGCTTTCAGGGCTAAAGCCCATACGCTATCCTTTTTATGACAAATGAGTTGACTTCTCTCGTTTACGTGGGTTCTTAACACTTTGCTCTACGCTCTGTGCTCTATTTCTTAAGCCCAATATCTTTGCGGTATCTTACACCTTTTAACTGTAAGCGGTCTATGTCATCGTAGCAAAGTTTTCTAGCTTCTTCCAAGGTTTCTGCAACTGCTGTAACACTGATTAAACGGCCGCTCTTAAAATAATAGCCTTCTCTATTTTCAGCTTTTCTACAGCTTGAATAAAAAATAACAGAATCCTGAACATTTTCAGTTCCTGCAACAACAGGTTCTGTACTTTCATCTTCCGGATAGTTTTCCCTAGCAATAACCACAGAGACAGAAGAATGTTTACCAAAAGCAACTTCAGAACCGATATTGGTTAGACAACCCATTGCACAGTCTTTTAAGATACCGGCTAAATCACCTCTGAAACGAGTTAAAATACTTTGAGTTTCAGGATCACCAAGTCTAGCATTAAATTCCAAAACTTTCGGGCCATCTTTTGTCAGCATAAGCTGAATGGAAAGAAAACCTTTATAAAGCAGATTATCTTCTTTCATACCGTCAACTACTGGCTGAACAATTGTATCAATAATCTGTTTTTCCAATTCAGGAGTCAGATCTGGTGACGGACTTACAGCACCCATACCACCGGTAGTAGCTCCTTGGTCATCTTCCAGAATTCTTTTGTAATCGCGACATGAACTAAAAGAAATCCATTGATGTCCGTCTGTCAAAAGAGTATAGGAGCATTCAATTCCTTCAAGCTTTTCTTGCAATATTACAGGAGCACCTTGTTTTTCAAGAATTTTCTTTATTTCTTCCTGAGTTTCTTCTAAAGAATTGCAGACTGAAACACCGCTTCCTCTAGAGAAACCATCACATTTAACTACTCTTAAATCTGGATTTTTAAATAAAGCCTGTTCAGCTTCAAACAAATTTACAATTATACTTGTAGCTGGCGATGGAATATTGTGTCGCGCCATAAAGCGAGAGGCAAAAGCTTTACTTGTTTCAATTCTTCCAGCATCTTCAGCAGGACCAATAACAGGTATACCTGCAAGAACCAAGGCATCAACAGTTCCTTCTTCTACAAATTTAGAAGAGCCAACAACAGCCAAATCTATCTTATCTTTACAATAAGATACTAGTTCTGTATTAGACCTGGAAGGAATTCGCTTGCAGATAGTAGTATCAGACATACCCACATTGCCAGGGCAAGCAAAAATTTTATGTACTGTTGGAGATTTAGCTAATGCATGAACAAAAGAATGTTCACGAGCACCTGAGCCAAGGACAAGTATATTCAACTTTAAGCCTCTTTTATTAGTTTGTGCAATATTACTATGCAATTGCTTTATAGTCAATAAAAAAAAGACCAGCTTTATAAGCTGGTCTTTTTTTTTATCAGATTATTTTACTTTAAGGCTCTTCTTAAAGCTGCTACTTCATCAGAACATTTCTTAAGGTTCTGGAATATTACCTTAGCTCCTTCAATATCATTTGCTTCAAGTAAGCGATTATATTCAAGGTAATTCTTATAGTATTCGTCTTCGATTTCCTGAATTCGTTTAGCAATAGCAGGATCTTTAACTGTAACTTTTCCGCTAACACCAGATGCTGATGAAGAAATAGCATCACCAGAAGCAGATATTTGAGGAGAACAAGCTACAACAACTTCTGAACTTGAAGTACCGGCAGTTCCGCTGATTCCACTTGTAACAGCAGTAACATTACCACTTGCAACAGTAGAGTTTTTGTTTTTATTTTTACCGAAGAGACCGCTGACAAATTTAGCAACCTTGCTGCCTACGAAGCCGCCTACAATACCACCAAGTATAGTGCCGACAACAGGAACAGGAATCATAGAACCAAGAGTCATACCAATAGTTGAACCAATAGAAGAACCAATTAAATCAGCTTTGTCAATCTGTTTGAAAGCTTTACTGATAGAGAATTCACCATTCTTAAGACCAGTAATAACATTTGAAGTAAGCTGACCACCGGCTGAAGAAAACATTACAGGAATTACAGAACCAATAAGCTGACCTGCAATACCAGGTATAAAAGTCTTAGCAAGAGTGCCGACAACCTGACCGCCAGCAGCACCCAATGCAGAACCTACAACATTACCGGCAAATTCCAAAGAAGCAACCTGTTTAACAGCCTTCTTCAAAGATGGAGTTTCACCATTAATAGCATCAACAGCAAGGCTTGTTCCTACTGTAACTGCAGTAGTAATAGCTATATTCTTAACTGAGAAAGAGTTTTTCAAAGAAGTCTTTGCATTAGCAACGCCTTCTTTTAAGCCAGAACTAAGTTTATCAGCAAAAGAAACTTTTGTTCCAGAGGTCTTAGCATAACCAGCACCAGAAATTTCTACATTTTCTTTAGAACCAGAGGCTTCAGATTTATCAACTACCTTACCATTTTCAAAGACTTTATCTTCACTAATCAAACCAACTTTTTGGCCAACTTTGAAAATCTTTTCTCTAACATTAACAACAACTTTGCTCAAAGTCTGTTTAGTAGAGGTAAGAATAGCTTTAATCTTCTGAATTGCAGCAGAATTATTTCCGACATTATCAAGCTTAGCAGCCTGTTTGCCAAGTTCCTGAATACCAAGAGCAATCTTTTCATCGCTCTGAAGGTCTGCAATATAAGCACCCTGAGCTCTTTTTTCATTGGCATTGGCAGTAGAAGTTTTAAGAGTATCGCTCAAAACATTCTTAGCATTGTTAATGATTGCTTTGCAGCGTTCTGCAATGCTCATTGTATCCATATTTGTTGGAACAACCCGATTGTAAATAGGTGTAGCAACATTTTCAAGAGTTCTAGCGGTAGATTCAGCTGTTCTTAAAGTGCTGTTTAAAGAATTTAATTCTGGCAAAACAGTATTTAATGCAGCCAAGTCATTGCTAACAGTAACAGTTGTAGCAGAATTGCTATTAGTCGGAAGACTAAGCAATGCAGCATTTGCAGTAGTTGTGAAACCTGCAAGCATAGAGAAAACGAATGCCACTAAAGTAATGACAGACATTCTTTTAAGTTGTTTCGTGGTAAGCATGATGTGCCTCCGCTCTTATAAAGCTTATAGAAATTATGGTCGAACGGTACAACCCTATGCTAATTATAAGAATAGTAAGAACAACTGTCAAGGGAGTTGAAAGGTTTATTTTTTGTTTAGATACAAGATAGAAGATTGAAGAGCCAAGTGGAGGTTTTAAAAAAAGCCTAAAATGGAAAAGCCCCGAACGTTTTTCGTTCGGGGCTTTATAGACCTGGCGGCGACTGACTCTCCCACGGAGCTGCCCCCGCAGTACCATTAGCGTCTTAGAGCTTAACTGCTGAGTTCGGAATGGGATCAGGTGTTTCCTCCAGACTGTAACCACCAGGAAAATT
>JAFXRA010000268.1 GCA_017526725.1 Candidatus Rifleibacteriota bacterium | reverse complement strand
CCTTCGCTCTACACTCTGCGCTCTATGCTCTAAAAAAATAGTTATAAAATTTAATCTATGTTATATTAAAAACTTAGAGAATACTTGAAAGTTTGTTATAGCAGGATCTAAAACAATCCCCTTATCTCTAAACTCTATACTCTAATCTCTAACCGAAAAGGTACAGAAAATGAATAAAAGTATAATGTTTGTTATATTAGCAGGCTTTGTTGCCTTGTTGATAGGTTGTCACTGTGGTGGTCATGCACCATACATCAATCTTCCAGAAGAAGATGCGCAAATCGTCACTATTGAACGTGAAGTTGGAGAAAATGGCAGATTTGCTGATATTATATTCCCCTCTGGTGCGATAATTAAATGCACATCTGACCACACAATGAAAAAAGGCACAAAAGTTAGTGTGACAGAAAGGAAAACTGCTAACAATGCAGGTTTTGCTGGTGAAACCCCGGCTTATATATATAATATAACTGCTAAATTGTTCTCTGAAGACGCATTGAACACGGTATTTTCTGTAAACACTCTTGAAAAACCTCTTTCTGTAACTCTTCCAAATAATAGCAATACAGGTTTGTGTTATCTTGGTACAAGAACAGGTGAAAACGACCCCTGGCGTTATGCTCTTGCAACAGAAGGCGGCCAAGCAAATGCAAGAATTATAAGACTTTCATCCTCTACAATTAAAACTCCGACCTTTGAACTTTACAGGTTGGGTATAGAGTTTGCTTTATTTGTTTTCAACAAGAGTGGAAATGAAGCAGAAGTTGATTCTGTTGAAATCTCCGCTGAAAAAGTTGCAAAAAAAGATGGCAAATATGCTGACAAGCTTATTGTTAAAATGGTTGTAGAAGGAGAAAACCTCAGCTATTTAAGTTCTGAAAACCTTGTTGCAAGAATTACTTATAGGACAAATATTCCTAAGGGCGCTGATTTAGATTTTATTTACAATAAGATAGACAGAGATGATAAAGCTGTTTCTGGCAAACAGGAACATTCTTTTGAAATCAATAACTTAATGCAGGGTATGATTGTTGGAAATAAAATGGATATAAGTTTCGTTCTTTATATTTACGACATCAGCTTAGAAGATTTTCCGACCACTTTCTTAATAGAATTCTATTCTGCAAGTTTTAACGAAAAAATTCTGCCATTCTGCTATACGCAGGTTTTCAATTTTGAAACCCAAGAACAAGAACCCCCAAGCCCGCCTACACCAACTGAAACCTATACTATAACCATAGATCTTAACGGCGGAATTCTTGATAAAACAACAATAGAATATACTGCAGAAACAGAAAGTTTTGATCTTCCAACACCAACCAAAGATGGTTATACTTTCCTTGGCTGGACCGGTTCAGAAACTACCGTTCCTCTAACACCTATGACCATAAAACAAGGCTCAACTGGTAACAAAACTTTTACCGCTAATTGGAGCTTAATAGACTATAACATAACCTATAACAATGTTTCTGGTTGCACATTCGAAACTGCTAACCCCACAACTTATAACATTGAGTCTGATGAGATTACTCTTTCCAAGCCGACCAAAGCCAACGACACCTTCACTGGCTGGACTTATGAAGGCCAGACAACACCTCTGTTAGAAGTTAAAATAACAAAAGGTTCTACAGGCGATAAAATCTTCAATGCTAACTGGGAAGCTTATGCTGTGGTTAGCCTAAAGTCTGTTGCTACCGACTTCCCTATTGATGGTCAGATTCAATTGGAATTCGATAAGGATATTGCTTGGCAAGACTCTTTCAAGGATAACATAACAATCACTCCAATTACACCAAACATACCAACTATAACCATCAACTCATGTTCTTACAGCAATAAGATACTAACGCTGACTCTTTCAGAAAATCTCAAATATAACTCACAATATCAAATTGCTGTTGCTGGAATTGAAAATGTTTGTGACAATAATTTGACTTTCACGACTGTCGCTTGGGCTGTGACACCGCAAATTTCCAGTCAAACAAGCGATATAACTAAGGTTAATGGGGTTGACAGACTTGTTTTACAACCCACTTTCACTATTGATTATGGAAAGAAAGTGCTGAATCAGACTGCTGCTAAGAATAATATCAAATTTAATGATGCTGCTCTGCCCAATTCCAGCACTCTTGTTTTTGATGAAGATGGGAAAATTGCAACACTGACTTTTACAGCTAATCTTAATGTATTCTCAGATTACTCTCTTAGCTTAGAAGGGTTTGTCGATGATGACAATGCTAGTATAAACGCTCAAAATTTGAGTTTCAAGACTGTTCCACCTGAAGACATAACTGGCGAAGGCACTTTAAGCAGTCCTTACCTGATTTATACTCAGGCTCATCTTAACAAACTTAGGGATAATGCTTACCTAGAGACTGGTAAGTATTTCAAGCAGATGGATAATATTGTTATGACCGGTAATTGGACTCCTATAGGTTCAAATTCTAATCCGTTCAATGGTTTTTATGACGGAAATAATCTAAAAATCACTGGTTTAACTATTCAAACAAACAATGATTATGTTGGTTTGTTTTCTGCAATAGGTTCTAATAACAACTCTAAAATCGAAAATCTGAAATTAGAAAATGTTAATATAAATGTTGGGACTTCTTTTTTTGGTAGGCAAAATGTTGGTGCTTTGGCTGGTTATGTAAAGAATACAGATATTACCAATGTTCATGTTGTGGGGGAAGTAAATATTGATGGTTATTCTTCGATTGGAGGTTTGGCAGGTGAATATAGACATGGTGTTATTTCATGTTGTTCTGTAGATTCACCCAATGGTTTAGTAAATGGCGGAAATTCAGGATTAATGGTTGGCGGCTTAATTGGTAATCATGTTGCTGGCGGAAATATCTATGAATCCTATGTTTCTATTAAAATCCAAGGAAATAGTAATATTGGTGGTTTGGTTGGGCGGTTGGATAGTTGTGATATTGAAAACTCCTATTCTGATTCAACTTTGATTGCTGTAGGGAATAATCCAACCTCTATTGGCGGTCTTGTTGGAGAAATGGCAGAAATTTCTTCTTTTAATAAGTGTTATGCTAAGGTAGCCTATGGCTCAGGGTCAGTAAGCTATGGTAATTGTCTTGCTGGCTATGTACAAGAAGATGTACAATATCCTTTTGTAGATAGTAAGAATAACTTTGCTTGGAGGGATGAACTTACTAATATTAATAGTACAAAAATTCTGTATAAATTTGGTGATGGAATTAGTCCAAATGATGGGAAAGACTCAACTAGAAACAACTATTTCTCAAATGGCTACCCCTCTTCAGATTTAACTGGAGTCAATTGGGTGGCTTGGGACCCAGAAGTATGGGATAACCTGACTCCTGGCAGTTGGCCGAAACTCAAGTGGCAGAAATGAGCCAAGCGAAGCTTGGCTACAAAAAGGCGGAAGCCTTTTTGCTAGGGGTTAGGGTATAGGGAGTAGGGAAATTAGGAATTATAACTTCAAAAAGCCGTCATTGCGAGCGTAGCGTGGCAATCTAGCTTTTTGAAGAACTGAAAACTGAAAGCTGAAAAACGCCTGAATTAATTCAGGCGTTTTTTTTTATCTAACTACAATAAAAACTAAATAAATTCCAAACTATTGTCGAATAAAAAGATATGACTGACGCTATCATTCAGAATGGCTGAATGAAAAACTGTCATCACTCTATACACATAAGGAAGAATGAGGATTTATGAAAATCTCGACTTCAAGGTTTGGAACAATTGATGTAAGCGATGAAGAAATCGTCCGCTTTGAAGAAGGCTTGTTAGGTTTTGGCGATTATCACAGATATGTGATTCTGAATGCCTCTGAGCAGAACAGTCCGTTCAGATGGTTACAATGCTTAGATGACGGTAATCTTGCATTCGTTATTATTGAACCTCTGAATTTTATGTTTGAGTATGACATCGAGGTTTCTGATTCTGATCAGGAATTTATCGGTCTTACCAGAGGCGAGGATGCAATTCTTTATGCAATTGTTTCTATTCCGGCAAATCCTCAGAACATGACAGCGAATTTACAAGGACCGCTGCTTATAAATGTGGTTAACCGCAAGGGAAGACAGATTATATCCAGCAATCCTAAACATCAGATAAAAACGAAGATTTTGGACGAAATGCAGATTCGGGCTAGGAAGCTTCAAGAGCTGAATAAGTCTTTGAACCCTAAGGAAAAGGGGGAATAAAGCCTTATGCTCGTATTAACCCGAAAGATCAACGAAAAGATTGTAATTGGCGATGATATCGAGATTGTTTTGGTTGATATAACCAAAGATCAGGTAAAAATCGGTATAAACGCTCCTAGAAACGTTAAGGTACATCGTTGGGAAGTTTACGAAGAAATCCAGAAAGAAAATAGAGAAGCGGCTCAAATGCCAAGTCTGGACCCACTTGCAAACTTACCAATGGATTTCTTAAAAAATTTAGGGAAAAAAGATATTGTGGTAAAAAAACGCAAAAAGTAGAGCTTTTTGTAGATTTTTACTAAAAATTGGTCATATCTGTCGGAAATCAAGTTAAGAGTACAGATAATTACTTTCCGATAGAAAAGATATAAGGGGGATAAGGCGATTAAGCTTAGAAGGATTCAACATCCCCTAATGTAAATCATGGAGGCAAACCAATGAGTCTACGTATTAACTCTAATGTTACTGCAATGACCGCTCATGGTAATCTGGTAACTAACGATTCCAGATTGTCTACTTCAATTGAAAAGCTGTCATCAGGGCTTAGAATCAATCGTGCCGCAGACGATGCTGCTGGTCTTACCATTTCAGAAAAATTAAAGACCCAGATCCGCGGTATAGCTCGTGCACAACAGAATGTTCAGGATGGTATCAGTCTCATCCAGACAGCAGAAGGTGCACTTAACGAAACACACAGTATGTTACAGCGTATGCGTGAACTGGCTATTCAGTCAGGCAACGATACTCTCACTACTACTGACCGTCTCGAAATCCAAAAAGAAATTGCTCAGCTCAAGGAAGATATTGATCGTATCGCTAACGATACTGAATACAATACAAAGAAGCTCCTTGACGGCACTGGAACCGCTGCTATTTCAACCAGCGACCCAGCTAATCTTACTGGTATCGCTTGCGGTACTGTACTAACATTTTCAGACTTTTCCGTAACCGTTATGGTTAAACAGGAAGTTATTCCTGGTATTGGTTACAAAAGCTATGACGGTGTTGCTGAAGTTCAGCGCTCAGCTATTTTCACAACTGTAGATGGTAATATAGCTAGCTCTTCTACTACACTTCAGTCTATTGCAAACTTTTATGATGCAGAAGGTAATTTCATTCTTGACCTTCCACAAACTCTTTATCTCCAAGGTGACAATCATCAGGGCACTTGCACTGTAAGCAAAGACCTCACTCTTGCTCAGTTAACTGAACGCATTGAAATGATGGCTACTGCTGACCAACTTGACAAGGGTTTGCACTTTGAAGGTTCTACTGCAAAATTAGAACTTTCTGGCGACAACAATGGTCAGATTACTGTAGTTTCTGGTAGAACTGGTGAAGTAGGCAGAATCAACTTCACTGGAAGTGAAGATTTGGTTAAAGCTCTCGGTTTTGAAGACGTAATCAAAGCAGAAGACCCTGTTTATTCTGTTGCTGTTACAAACCTTGGTGTTGAATACGGCGCTCGTAAGACTTTGACTACTCAGGTTGCTGGGAATCGTGCTTCCGGTCTTATCGAAGGCATCGACCTTTTCTATGAACCCCCGCAGTCTGCAAAGGTTACTACTCAAGAATCTTACGTTGGCGTTACTATTAAGAACGATATTACTTTTGATATAAATGACTCTTTAGATACTGCTTTTGGCGGTCTTGGAACTGCTGGGGTAACAATTACTGTTCCTGCAGGTGATTACAGTATGGAACAGGTAGCAGAAATGGTTAATGCTCAGATTATTGATGCTTACGGTGGAAACACTCCTTTAATGAGTTGCTCTATCAATGACCACTATGCAATTCAGTTCACTTCTACTAATACTGGTTCTGCTGGTTGGGTAAGCATTCAGAATACTACTCCTGCTGGAACAAACGAACTTGGTATTACAAATGGTACTTATCATGGTACTGGCGGCGGTTCTGCCAGCTATGTCGCAGATTTAGCCAACAACGGTTTGATTCAGGACTGGAATTATTCTGGTGGTAATGATGTTATATTTGATATTAATGATATGCACGGCAATACAGTAAATATAACTCTTAACCAGGATTACTCTCTATTAACTGCTCAGGATATTGCTAATGACATCAATGCTCAGATTGGTGCAAATACTGTAGATGCAGCCGGTAACCCAGCTTCTATGTCTGTTAAGGCAGAAGTAATTAACGGTGTTCTTTCATTCCGTTCTACTGAAACTGGTTATAATTCTGGTTTTGAACTTGTAGATGGCGGTAATTTAAATAAACTTCAGATGAGTGCTGGTCAATACTACAATGGTGTTGACGGCAATGTAGCAAATCAAGACTTTGCTTACACTCAGTCTGCTTCTAGCTATGGCTTTACTGTAGCTGGAACTTCTCCAAATGATGACTTAGTTTTCACTATTGCTGACCTTGATGGTACTGCAATGCAGATAACTATTCCCGCTGCCGCAGCAGGTTATGAAATTGATCCAGTTACAGGAGGCTTAAATGGTGCTGTTAGCTCTGGCGATTCCTTTGTTCCTGCTACTGAAATTGTTGCAGAAATTAACAAACAAGCCAATGCAGCGAGCTGCAAAATTCACGCAGAATTCGATACATTGAGCAAAAGAATCAAATTGGTTTCTGACGTAACTGGTAAAGAAGGCAAGATTGTTATCACTGATAACAGCCAGCCACCCAGCCAGAACAATCTCAGAACTGTATTTGATGTTGAACAGGCCACTTACATGAATGGTATCGGTCAGACTGCTTACACAATGCACGTTAAAGATACTTCAATCACTTTGCAGATTGGTCCGAACGAAGGTGCTACTGCAACTTGCAATATCACTAGAATGGACGTTAGAGCTCTTGGTGTTGAAGACCTTGACCTCACCACTAGAGAATCTGCTAACCGTGCTATAGGTATTGTTGATAACGCTTTGCAGATTGTTTCCTCGGAACGTGCTAAGCTTGGTGCCATTCAGAACAGAATGGAATATACCAGCAACTCTCTTGCTGTAGCAAGTGAAAATATGACCAATGCTCAGTCTCGTATTGCTGATGTTGATATGGCTTCTGAAGTTATCGAAATGACTTCAGCCCAGATCTTACAGCAGGCAAGTAACGCAATGGTTGCTCAGGCTAATACTGCTGCACAGACAGTTCTCCAGCTATTGAGATAATAGCTAATCTTATGAAACTCATTAAACCGAATTGATCGTTAGCTTTTCGGTTTGACTCAAAAATTTAGGTTTGCATCCAGCCACCCGAGTAGGGTGGCATTTTTTTTGCCTGGAATTTGATTCGGACAGCTGCTTGCTCAACCTTATTCTCCTTCGCGGTATCTTTATTAAAAGAGATAAGAGAGCGGGGCTTAGAGATAAGGGAAATGTTTTTAAAGCCTCCACTGGAGGGGAGGTGTCAGACGAATGTCTGACGGAGGGGTGAATGAACCAGAGTAAACTTTGTTTAGCGATAGCGTAGATCTGGCTTTTGTAGTATTATTAACTTATGTCATTAAATTACAATAAAGAATATACAAGATTAGCAAAATCTTTAAGAAAAAATATGACTAAAGAAGAAAAACATCTTTGGTATGATTGCTTAAGATTACTACCTGTTAAGTTTTATAGACAAAAACAAATAGGTGATTATATTGTTGATTTTTATTGTGAAAAAGCCAAGTTAATAATTGAGTTAGATGGTTCACAGCACTTCGAAGATGAAACTATTGAATATGATAAACAAAGAACAAGATATTTTAAACGATTCGGCTTACAGGTTATAAGATTTACAAACTTAGATATTAAAGATAATTTTGATGGAGTATGTGAATCTATAATTAATTCAGTTAAATTCGGATTAGAATATTGTGGATTAGATACAAATATTCTTGAAAATATGCTTGAATAGTTCAAGCTTTATTGCATTAAACAGTATTTACTCGAATTACTTCACCACTCCGACAGGCAAAGCCTGTCACCTCTCCTCAAGGAGAGGCTTTAGAACAATAACAACTTATATATAGTAGTCATTGTTTTGGGTTTTTATTGTTTTTGTAGTAGAAATATATCGATTTATTTCAATCTTTCGTTTGCTCGAGCACTAAAACAATCCTCTAATCTCTTTCTCTCTTATCTCTTTTCTCTAAATAGAGGTCTCGCGTCTACTGTCCGATTGCAATTACCACAGTGAAACGTCTCACAGATTGCGAACGCAATCGTCCCACAGCGAAGCGTTACACTTATAACCCTTCTAACTCTTTTAACACTTCCAACAATTTGAACAATTAGAACTCTTTGAACTAAAAAAATTAAAATAATAAAAAAATGAAAATTAGACTTTTTAGATAGAAAATTCGCGAAAAAACTGGTAATTTTTTAATATTTGCCAATAACCTCCTAAAATCGAGCGAAAACATTTCCGGTTTTAGGTCGATGACTATAATAACGAAAGCGAAATAAGGGCAAATATCGTTCTTTGAAAACTGAATAAAAAAATCTTTAAATAGGAGGTGTGAACTATTTAAAACGATTGGTTTGGGTTAGGAATTTGGGATAAAAAAGTTCTTAAATTTGTTCTTAAAATGTTCTCGTTCTTAAGTTGTAAAATTAAAATTCAAAATCGGTCTGAAAATTAAGGATGGCGGCACAAGGATGCGCCGCTGACAAAACAGAATTCAAGGAGGAATTCAATTATGTCACTTCGTATTAACCAAAATGTTACTTCTCTTTCTACTTACGCTAACCTCAACAGCACTAGCAACCGCATGGAAAAATCCATCGG
>JAFXRA010000267.1 GCA_017526725.1 Candidatus Rifleibacteriota bacterium | reverse complement strand
GAATACATCTATTTCTTCTTTTTCTAATAAATCTCTTACCTTATCTCTAGCTAGATTAATATAATAATTAGGGTCAGGCATATCATAGAAGTCAATAATAGGAATAGCAATTCTGGTTATTTTTTCCTTTAACGCTAATTTAATTATATTTTCATATATTTTAGATAAATTTGAGTATAGATAATTTCTGTATGGAGAGGCTAAATGTTCCTTTATTTCAACATTAAAAGTAATAACGTATTTATCGTTTAATTTATTTAATGTTAATATTTTATTATCTAATTTTTCTATATTTTCTTGAGTTTTTCTCTCTAGTTCCTTATATTCTTCTTCTTTTTTATAATATTTATCTATAGATTCTAATTCTTGAATTAATTGTTTTTCAGGAAGTTTCGCAAGCGCAGGATATTCTTCCAATATTTTTGCAATATTTTTGTTGGAACGAAGCCAATGAGAATAAACAAAATAATGTCCCCAAGAAACTGAATCATCAAGAAGGTTGGATGTTACATTAATTTTATAATTACGATTTATCTTAATAAGTTCTTCTAATTTACTTTTTAATGATTTTTCCTGTTCTGTTATGTCTTGTATTTTTTCTTCATCTGAAAAGGTATTTAATAAATCATAGAGTCTTTTATTATTAAAAGTATTAGTTAAATAAAATCTATCTACTCCTTTGAAAGAAGGTAATACTATTGCATCTATATCTAGGTTTTCAGTTTCTTCTTCTAAGACAAAAAGGGGCATGAACAACCTCCAATAAAACGTTCTTTTAATAGATAATAGTATAATCGGAAAATCATTGCAAGAGTGCTTGTTGTTATTCTGTCAGTGGTTCACTACGCCGTGGTAGTATAAAAGATCTGCCCCCGCTTTAGGCGGGGGAAGTGTCAGCGCTAGCTGACGAAAGGGGGAGCAATGCTTTAGCATTGCGTTTACTCTAAGAAAAACTACGCAAAGCTAACGCTTTGCTCCCCCCTCAGTCACTTCGTGACAGCTCCCCCAAATAGGCAAAGCCTTTTGGGGAGCATCTTCAAAAAGGAACATCAATTAGAAGCTTTAGGTCACCAACCACCAATCACCAACCACTTACCACGCCAAGCTCTGCTTGGCTCTAAGCTCTACGCTCTACGCTCTGTGCTCTCAATTCTCAATTCCTAATTCTCAAGCTGCGTCTTCATCATCTAAATCGTTATACTTACGTTTTCTGCGATCATCTTTTATCGCCTTTTTCCAATCAACTTCACCTAAGCTTTCGCAGCAACTGCGTGATTCCATGCAGCATTTAACGGCTGAATCGATACTTTCCCAAGCCGCTTTTGTTCCTCTTTTGTCAGAATGATAATTTACAGAACGATCTCTAAGAATTCCATAACTTTCAGCAACTTCCTCAGCTTCGATATTGGCACCCAGGAATATGAATTCCCATTTCTTTTCTTCTCTCATAGCGGAAATCATAGATTTAATCTGAGATCGGTTATATTTATGGCTTGCATTTTCCATTCCATCTGTAATAATAACAAAAAGAGTTTTGTCAGGAACATCTTCGGGTCTAGCGTATTTATGAATGCTTTTTATATGCTCAATTGTTTCACCAACAGCGTCAAGAAGAGCGGTAGAGCCGCCAACTTCGTAATCAGATTCTTTCATTAGTTTAATATTAGAAAGCTCGGCTCTGTCGTGAATCATATCAGAACTTGAATTGAAAAGAATTGTAGTTACGAAAGCCTTGCTTTCTTTGTCTTTTTTCTGTTTTTTAATAGTCGAATTAAAACCGCCTATGGTATCGGATTCCAAACCTTCCATAGAGCCGCTTTTGTCGATAATAAAAACTAGTTCTGTGATGTTGTTCATTTTTTTCTCCTTGTTATAAGATATAAGATATAAGATTGAAGATTATTAATAGTAATTATTGTAGTTGGTAATTATTGTTTTATTGGCTACAACAACAACTTTTCTTTTTCTCTAATCTCTTGTCGAAAAAGAATATAATTCTTTTTTAACTAAAAAAGGTCTTTTCAAAAAAGACATTATTTTTGAGATATAAGATTTAAGACATAAGATATAAGAGAGAAGAATGAAGAAGAAAGAAGTGGGACGCTTCGCTGTGGTAATTGTTTATAATCGTTCGAAGAGTTGTTCTAAAGCCCCTACTTGAGGACTGCCGCCAAGGATGGCGGCGTGCAAGCGAGCCACAGGATGTGAGCAAGTCGCTGGGGTGATTGCGAAGCAATCGGGGTGGTGACCGAACCAGAGCAAAACTTGTTTAGCGATAGCGTATTATAACTAAAGAACTCTTAAAATGATTTGAACGACTCGAACTATTCTAACAACTACCACGGGCAGCGCAGCTGCCGTCCCACAGATTGCGGCAGCAATAGTCCCACAGAGGCTTTAGCCTCGTCCAAATTCTCACAGAGCCATAGGCTCTCCAATCGCTCTACGCTCTAAGCTCTGTGCTCTATCGCTCTTGACTGATTTTAGGTTATGATTGTTGTGATTGGTTTTATAGGTGTTATTGTTTAGCTTATGCTTTGAAAACTATCGAAAACCTTAAAATTTATATCGCTTGATTATCTTCGCTTGAACAATCACCCCAATCACACCACACACCAATAAAACCCAAAAAACTAAAACTAATCCCTTCGCCCTTTTCCCTAT
>JAFXRA010000266.1 GCA_017526725.1 Candidatus Rifleibacteriota bacterium | reverse complement strand
GAAAATACTGCTGAAGACTGTGACTCATTATTACTAGATGCTTTAAATTCTCCAGAAATAGAGAAAGAAACAAAACTTGCTATAATCAGTATTCTAGGTCATAGAGGAACAGAAGAAGCAGTAACGCCTTTCCATAAATTATTAAAAAATAATGACCCGGAAATAAAAAAGGCTGTAATAGATGCGCTATTCGACATAGGTACATCCGATTGTATTGATATACTAGTTTCTTTATTAGCAACAGAAGATGACAGTCTAAAACAGATAGTAACAAACCATATATCAAGGCTTCCTAGCAGTGAAGCATTAGGTTCATTACTTCGATGTGTTCCCGAAGACAAAAATTCGCAATTATATTTTGAAATCGTTTCTGTAATGGAAGAGTTAGATTTATTCGACACATTAAAGAATAATTTTTCTCAACCTGACCAGATGATAAAAGACTTTTATTTCAATTCTGTAATCAAATTCAGCAGACCAGATTTTATTCCACTTTATCTATCTTATTACCCCAAAGCTCCTAATCAAAATAAAGAAATAATAATCGGCATTTTTAATGAATCTGATTTTAAAGACCTTATAAAATATACAGAAGATTACGTTGTTGCCAATGGAATCGATGGTATAACCAATCTTATAGACCAAACCATAATAGCGAGACAAAAAGAATCTATTTTAGATACACTAAGTTTCGTTATTTCTTTAAAAGATTCTAAATATAAAATCAAAGTTCTTCCCAACCTGCTCAGGCGCATAGATCCATATTGCTTTGAAAAAGTATTTCAGCTTTTAAATGACCCTTCAAACGAATTAAGGGAATTAGCTTCAAATTGTCTAATTGAATTAATAAAGAAAACCAATAAACGCTTAAAAGATAAAAACGAACCCAATAAAGTTAATCTTTATAACCTGGTAAAAAACTGGGAAAAGCAGATTGTTGTTGTTATGCAGGCTAAAGATGACATTTCTGATGAATATTACAAAGCAGTTAGAAAAGTATTTTTCGAATTATGCAATTACAACCACGAACTATTACAGCCGTTTTTTCAAGACTTGGTTAATAAAGACTTTTACGAAACATATTTTCTGCTAAAAGACTGGTCTTTTGACGATAAATATGAACTTTATTGCTGGCTAATAAAAACAGAACCATCTTTTGGCTCAATTTTGTTAGGTTCATTAACAGCCAGAGCAGACGAAACTCTATGGCGTCTTGCAATAAAGCTTTCAAATGCTTTTGAAGATGAAGAAGATTCCAATGTATTCCGCAAAAACCTCATTACGAGATATCACAACATTTCTATTGAAAAGTTTTTAAGAGACAGCGATTCGGGTGTTCGTGCAGCAGCTATAGAAATCTGTGCACAAATGAAATTAAGCGGTTATGGAGATATTCTGAGGAATTATGCCAAAGACCCATCTTCAGATGTAAGAAAAGCGGCAATAAAATGTCTGATTAATGATCATTCCATAAATTCAGACAATTTTGCATTGGAATCATTAGAAGACCCTGATGGAGAAATAGTTCTCTTCATCTTACAAAATTTGAAAAACAAAATAGAACCTTCTAGGCTCTCTGCTTATCTAGTCAGATATCTAAACAGCGATTACGAAGAACTACGCAATTACGCAAAGCAAGAAATAGCAGCAATTACAAAAGAACGTTATAAAATCAATTATAACAGTATGAAGCCTGAAGTCCGCAAATTAGCAGCTCAAGCAATTCAAAAACTTGATACAAATTTTGCAGATGAAGTTATCAACGACCTTCGCTCTTATGACCCACAAACCAGATTAAAAGCTGCACTATTATTAGAAAGCATTCAGGTTGATGAAAAAGGTCAAAATGCTTTGATTGCAGCCATGAAAGACCCTTCCAAAAAAGTAAGAGCAGCAATAGTAAAGACTCTTGGAATTGTGGGCGAAAAGGAAATCATCAAACATCTTATAAACTGCTTTAATGACCCAGACCCACGTGTAAGAGCTAATACCATAGAAGCAATCGCAAGCTTAGGCGATAATACAGTAACAAGAATTTTCCTACCATATTTAGAAGATTCTAACAACAGAATCAGAGCAAATGCCATAGTTGGAATCTGCAAATTTGGCAAATACAATGTTACCGGAATACTTCAAAATATGCTTAAAGACAAAGACGACAATATGCGTGCCAGCGCATTATGGGCTATAGGCGAAATAGGCAATCCAATGTATCTGCCCTTAACATACCCTTATATGCAGGATAGAAATGATCTGGTAAGATTTAATGCTATAAAAGCCATATCTCGCATTAATCCGCAAGTTCTTTCTCCCTATATGGCTGTTTTAAGGAAAGACAATTCATCAAAGATACGTGATTTAGTCAAGGAGCTCAGCTATAAGCTGATTTAGTCATAGTTTTTATGAAAATAAGCGGCAGACTATTTTTAAGTTCATTGAGCGAGTATTTCAACAGACCTGAATTCAGCGTTGATGTAATACTATACTTGTTTTTGCCAGTTTTATTCTTTTCAATTATTCTTTATTTCTACAGCAATCCAAGACAATCAAACAAAGACCCATTTGAAGATATTCCGTCTGACGAAATGGAATTATTAAAACAAATCAGTGCCCAAAAGGGTCTTTCTTCTTTTGACAGAGACTTTCTTATCATGCAGGCTTTGAACTATTACATAAAACCGGCTAAAATACTATTAGACAGACAAACTTTTGAACAAATAGAAAACAAACTTATGAATAAGGCCAAAAAAGAAGGTATCTCACCTGATGATGACGAAAATGTAAAAAATATGAGAAACCTTAAGAAAAAGTTATTTTGATGTATCAAGCATTATAGTGACTGGTCCTGAATTACTCTGGTTTATATGCATATCTGCCCCAAAAACACCCTTAGCTACTTTTTTTACACCTAAAGAAATCAGTTCAGAACAGAATTCTTCATACATTTCATTTGCTTTTTCGGGCAATTCAGCATCAGTAAAGCTTGGACGATAACCTCTTCTAATATCGCCATAAAGTGTAAACTGTGAAACTACCAATATTTCGTATCCTAAATCCAGAATAGAATAATTCATTTTACCCATTTCATCTGGGAAAATTCGAAGTCCGGCTGTTTTCTTGGCCAGCCATTTCAGTTTTTCATCAGTATCGCCTTTTCCAATACCTAGATAACAGACTAATCCCTTAGAGATTTCAGATATAAGCTTATTATCAACAGTTAAAGATGCTTTGTCAACTCTTTGAATTAATGCTTTCATTTTATTTTAGATATAAGATTTAAGATTGAATAAAGAAGATGGGATTAATAAAAAAGCCGCTTATTAAAAGCGGCTTTTTTATTAACTACAATCAGACTTTTGAAGAAATACCTTCAGAGTTTTTGGTCTTTTTTTCTAACTTGAACAAATCAGCAACTAAAGGAGCTGCAAGACAGTTAGAAGAGAAAGTACCAATAATACTGCCGAAAGTCAAAGCTACAGAAAAACCATAGATAGAATTTCCACCATAAAGTGTCAAAGATATTAAGGCTAACAAGGTAGTAATAGTTGTATTAACAGTTCTGCTGAGAGACTGATTAATTGAATTGTCAACTATTGTACCGTAAGTTACGTCATTCTTACTAATCTTAATGTTTTCACGAATTCTGTCAAAAATAACAATTGAGTCATTAACAGAATAACCTAATAGAGTTAATACTGCAGCAAGAACAGTTGTATCGAATTCAATGCGCATAACAGCAAT
>JAFXRA010000265.1 GCA_017526725.1 Candidatus Rifleibacteriota bacterium | reverse complement strand
CTGGCTGTGATAACGGTTCCCTTGGTATAAAAACAGGAGCCATTCAAGGTTATATTATTGACCATGATACTAATCAACCTATTTCAGAAGTATTAGTCAGAGCAACAGGCGGTTTAGATGGAAATGAAAATAAATCAACCTATTCCGGCGGAGACGGTTCTTTTGTTTTTGGTGATGCCAATAAAGGTGCCTGGAAATTAGATGTTGAAAAATACGGTTATGCTAGAGCTGAAGAAGGCGATATTACATGTAATTTAGCAAATGGCGAAACTATTACATTATCTCCGATCAAATTAACAAAAGTTGCTTCTGGAACCAAAGGTATATTAAAAGGATATCCGATAGACAGCGTTACAGGTCGTGCCATTACCAACTTCACAGTAACTCAGGAAACACCTTATAATGAAAGAAAATCAAAAACCTTTGATACAGCAGCGACATTCAGAGATACTGGTTGGACTGGATTAGAAGGCGGGGACCATGTTTATTCAATAAGTGCGAATAATTATAAAACCTTTAAAACCACAGACATCGAAAGTTTGAATGAAGGTAATGTTTCAATAGGTAAATCAGCCTATAATTTAGGAACAATAAATATGGAACCGCTTACAATTGCCGTCAGCGGAACTTTACGAAATGTTCCAGGTTATATTCTTGAAGAAGAAGGTAACGGTGATTTAACAATATGGGCTGAAGCAGCAGGTAAAGTTGTAGCAACCTACACTAAATTTTCAGATGAAGCCGGCGAAGGTCTAACCCCAAAGAAAGTAGGGAATATTACCTATATGATTTATGTTCCGGTTACAACCGGCAGTGTATCTGTTAAATGCAAACTTAGAGGCTATGATGTTATAACAATTAATCAGGCTGTAAGTTTAACTTCTTCTAACCCAGGAGGAATAAAATCTGGTGTAGATATAGATTTTTCTACAATCGAACCAATAAAATCAGATTTAAGAGTTGTTGTAACAAGCTCAAAGCCTTCAGATAACGATCCAGGTTCATTCATTCCAAATGAAACTGCCAGAGTTTATGTTAGAGCTGGCGGCAATGATGTAGTGCCTTACACAGATGTTCTCAGCGTTAATTATCGTGGAGAATTAACTATATCAGGAGTAATTACAGGATATAATATTGCGGTTCTAGCCGTTAATATGACCCGTGGTTACAACAGTAAATTACAGGAAGGTATAAAAATACCAGAAGGAACGGAAATTTATCCTGTAGAAGTTATGTTAGAAGGCCATTAATATTAATCTCAAAAAAACCTCTGATAAATTTATCAGAGGTTTTTTTCTATTTATTCCATCAAAGTATGACACTGTAAAGCAGCATCTGTATCTGCATACTGAGTAAGAATTATTTCAGCGTATTTCTTAGCACCTTCTTTGTCGCCGCGGCGCTTGCAGATTACTCCCAATTGATAATAAGCATTGTCAACATATTCACAGGTTGGATAATCTTTTATAAGTCTGTTAAACTCTGCTTCTGCTTCTTCTAATTTGCCTTTTTTCAACAAATCAGTCCCTTTGAAATAACATTCGTCAGATAATTCAGTAACTTCTTTGCCTATTTCGTCACACAAATCAACATATTCATCTTTACCAAAATAAGCAGCATCACTGTCAGGATATTTTTCCAAAAGGTATTCATACCAGCTTAAAGCAGAAGTTTTATCACCCTTGGCATAAGCTATTTTAGCCAAATTATAGCATGCATTATCTGCTAAACTGCTGTCTGGATACTGTTTAACAAAATCTTTAAACATTAATTCGGCTCCTTCAGCATTACCTTTCCTATAAACTGCAATAGCCTGATCCATGAGTTGTTTTTCCTGTTCAAACATTAGTAAATAATCTCCTTTTCTGATAAGTATCTTCCCAGAAATTCAGTTTTAAAAGAGTTAAATCTCTTTTCAATAAGAGCCTGTCTTATTTCTTTTATAAGATTAACCATAAATGTAACATTATGCAAGCTTGCCATTCTTAAACCTAAAATTTCTTTTGCTTTGAATAAATGTCTTAAGTAGCCTTTGGAAAAAGTGCGGCAGGCGTAGCATTGACAACTGTCATCTATAGGCGATTCATCAAGAGTGTATTTTGCATTCAAAAGACTTATTCGGCCATCTCTAGTGAAAACAGTTGCGTGACGGGCAATTCTAGTTGGGTGAACACAGTCAAACATATCTATTCCTCGTTCAACACCATAGAACAAATCTTCAGGAGTCCCTACCCCCATAAGATATCTAGGTAGATTCTCCGGCATACTAGGCATCATTCCGTCCATTATTTTAAGCATAAGTTCTTTAGGCTCACCAACAGATAAACCACCGATAGCCATTCCTTCGAAGCCTATTTCTTCTGTGCGTTTAATAGATTCCAATCTCAAAGGCATATACATAGAACCTTGGACTATGCCGAATAACGCCTGCCCATTCCTCATATGAGGGTGGTCTGCACGGCAACGCTTAGCCCAGGCTACAGAACGGTCTAATGCAGCTTTTGCTCTCTTTTCGTCACAAGGATAAGGGCTGCATTCATCGAAAACCATCATTATTTCAGAACCTATTGAGCGCTGAATGCGCATAGATTCTTCCGGATTTATCCAATATCGCTTTCCATCAATATGAGAAGCAAACTCTACCCCATCGTCTGTAATCTTATTCAGTTTATTAAGGGAAAAAACCTGAAATCCGCCCGAATCTGTCAGCATTGGTTTATCCCAAGCCATCATTTTATGCAGGCCGCCAAAATGATCTAAAACATCTGTTCCTGGTCTAAGCAGCAGATGGTAAGTATTTGCCAGTATTATCTGAGCACCTGTATCAGTAATTTCATCTGGCGAAAGTGTCTTAACGCTACCTATTGTTCCAACAGGCATAAATATTGGGGTCTGTATTTCACCGCGTCTGGTTTTAATTAGACCAGTGCGTCCCCAGCATTCTTCTGATTTTGATTCGAGTGTAAAAGAAAATTCTGTATTTGTCATATTAATAGCATTGAATCCCCAAAAGAGTAGAAGCGGTATTTATTCTTTATCGCTTCCTGATATAATTCTAAAGTCTTTTCACGACCTGCAAAAGCAGAAACCAGAACAACCAGAGTAGATTTTGGCAAGTGGAAATTAGTAATAAGGTGGTCAACAGCCTTAAATTCATAGCCTGGCTTTATAAAACAAGATGTAGACTGCCAACCAGTCTTAAGTTCACCATTTTCGTCTATTGCAGACTCTAAGGTTCTGACACTAGTTGTACCGCAAGCCCATATCTTTTTACCCACTGCCCTTGTCTCTTTAAACATTTTCGCTGTTTCATCAGAAACGTAGAATACTTCTTCATGCATGTGATGATTGTCTAAATCATCTACTTCAACCGGTTTAAACGTTCCTAGACCAACGTGTAGAACTACTTCTGCTCTATTTACTCCTTTTGCCTTCAAATCAGCAAAGACCTTATCGTCAAAATGCAAACCTGCCGTCGGAGCAGCAACAGAGCCTTCTTCTTTTGAATAAACAGTCTGATAACGTTCCGGAGAACTTTCTCTGGAAGTAATATAAGGTGGAAGAGGCATTTCACCGTTTTCTCTGAATATACTAACCGGGTCGCTTCCATCTATGGTTTTCAGCACTCTCAAACCTGTTTCTAAAACTTCTTCCGTTTCTATCACAGTTCCACCAGGAAGCATGTGTTTCTTTCCAGGTTTAAACTTCTTACCAGGGTGAACCATTGCTTCAAATCTGCCATTACCAAGATTTTTTATAAAGAAGACCTCACTACCTGCTGTGCTGTACTGACTTTCAACAGTATGAATTCTTGCAGGAATAACTCTGGAACTATTCACTATAAGCAAGTCACCTGGCTCAAAATATTCAGAAATATCTGAGAAATGACGATGCTCAACCTTGCCTGTAGAACGATTATATACTAAAAGCCTGGAACCGGAACGTTCTTTTGAAGGTGTTTGAGCAATCAGTTCAGGCGGTAAATAATAATCAAACAAATCTGTTTTCATTTACTTTTTCCTATTTGTTTTACTCTGTTTTGGAATAACTTTGCCAAAATCGCATTCCTTTTCTATCTCTAAAATTGCCAAATCAGAAAAATAATTATTTCCTATATAAACTGCTTCTTCTGCATAAGGCATAAAGAAACTGATTTTATCAACATATCTAGCTTCACCAGGAAGCGACATAGTTGAAAACTTCACGTCTAAACTATTAAAGCCTTTTGCCAAAGTTAATATTTCCTGAAGAGTAAAATCTGTTTTTATATGTTTAAAAGCCGATTCTATAATAGAAGGCAGTCTTACAATTGTTGCCGGGCTGAAAAGCTTTTTTATCACCGCTTTTACAAAATCCTGCTGACGCTTGATTCTTCCTAAATCTGCCATTGCATCTTTCCTGAAACGAACATATCTAAGAGCATCCTGGCCGTTTAAATGATTCATACCTGGATTAAAGTGAATATGAAGATTACCCCAGTTATCATCGTAATGCATAGGTTTTTCTATATTGATATCAACTCCGCCAATAGCATCAATTACACTAATAAAGCTTTCAAAACCGATTTCAACCTTGCGTGTGATTTTTATTTTCAGGAGTTCTTCCAAAATCGCGCGAAGCGTAGGTTCGCCATACCTTGGTAAAATTTCGTTTATTTTTCTTCCCTTTTCTTCAATTATAACCCTTGTGTCTCTAGGAATAGAAAGCATCATTATTTTCTTCTTAGACGGATTAACACCTAAGACAAAAATAGTATCGGAACGATGAGTTCCTTCTACAGAGTCTATGCCCATCACAAGAATGTTTATATTGCCAACAGTAGTCTTTTCACCTGATTCAATTGAGCCATGAACCTGACTTGTGCCCTGAATTATTACTTCTCTTGTTGAAAACCATTTTTGAATAAGCATAAAAGTAAACCAGACACACAAAGCCAAAAAGAAAACATCGAAAGCAAAAGATTTCCAGAAATCTTTATTAAATACCTTCTTAAAATCAAATTCTTCTTCAGCTTCGTCTGTTTCATCTGAATCAGAAAGAGAAGTCGGTGCTGCTACAGCAGCTTCTTTTCCAGATTCTTCTGAAGCTTTTACTTCTTCTGCTTTTTCTTCTGCAGCCTTTACTTCTGTTGTTTCTGTTTGAGCTTTAACAGTTTTTAATTTTTCTAACTCATCTAAAACAGCCTGAGGCTTAGATGAAGATGAACTGGAATCTTCCTGAGTTTCTTCTATAATTATTATTTCTTCAACAATTTGTTCTTTTTCTACTACAGCAGCTTCTTCAGATTTTGAATCAGATGAATCTTCTTCAACAACAGATACTTCATCTGTATTTTTATTAATATCACTTTCTTCTGATTTCACACCTGAAGATTCTTCATCAACTGAAGCCTCTACAATACTCTGTTCTGAAGATTCTTTTTCAGTAATATCAGCATCTTCTACATTTTCATTTGATGCTTCTTTCTCTTCTGTTACTTCTGGTTCAACAACTTCTTCAACATCTTCAGACTTATTTATATCATCAGTAACAGTCTCTTCTGTATTTTCTGACTTATTCGAATCATCTGAAACAACTTCTTCTATATTTTCAGATTCAGCTTCTTCAGTAATTTCTTCAGCAGCCTTGTTTTCTTCAGTTATTTCAGCATAATCTTTTTCTTCAGATTCATTGTTTTCTACTACAACTTCAGCTTCTTTGGCTTCCTCTTCATCTTCTTTAACAACCCCGTCTGAATCATCTGCCAATTCGCTTTTTTCTTCTGTTTCAGCAGTTTCAACAGAATCTTCTGCCAATTCACTATTTACTTCTTTCACAACTTCTTCACCAGAGTCTTCTGCTGATTCATTCTTTTCTTCTGTTTGGGAAACAGCAGAATCTACCACTTCAGTATTACTTTCTGAATTGGTTTCATTTTCTGATTTTTCGATATTATCAGATTCTTGCTCTAATTTGTTATCATCTTCCATATTAAGGATATATTATCATCAAAAGACTTTGTTTGCCACTTATAAAAAACTTGCTAGTAAAAATAGTCAATGATATAATTCGCCACATGAAATTCGTAGATGAAGTAACAATTGAAGTATCCTCAGGTAACGGCGGTAATGGCGCTGTAGCTTTCCGTCGTGAAAAATTCGTGCCAATGGGCGGTCCCTCTGGCGGTGACGGTGGAAAAGGCGGTGACCTTGTTTTTGAAGCCACCGACGATTTGACCACCCTTTATGATTTAAGCTTTGTTCGTGTTCATAAAGCAGAAAACGGTCAGAACGGTCAAATTAAGAATATGGCCGGAGCCAACGGCAAAGACTGCGTTGTAAAAGTTCCTGTCGGCACTTTGGTATATGATTTGGAATCAGGTCGTCTTCTAGTCGACATGGAACACAAAGGTCAGCGTGAAATTTTGCTTAAAGGTGGCCGCGGCGGAATGGGCAATGCAAGGTTTGCAACGCCGACTCACAGAACACCTAGAAGTGCTGAAAAAGGCGAACCTGGCAAAAAACTCAGACTGAGACTAGAACTTAAACTTTTGGCAGATGTTGGTTTAGTAGGCTTACCCAATGCCGGAAAATCAACTTTCTTAAGAGCTGTCAGCAATGCTAGACCCAAAGTTGCAGACTACCCCTTCACTACCCTTACTCCAAGCTTGGGTATTGTTAAGCCAGAAGGAATGAACTCTTTCTGTGTAGCTGACATACCTGGCCTTATCGAAGGCGCTCATGAAGGAACTGGTCTTGGGACCCAGTTTTTAAAACATATTGAACGCACCAGAATACTGCTCCACCTTGTTGATGTCAGCCAGCTCGACATGGAAAACATCACAAAGAATTATGATGTCATTATGGAAGAGCTCAGACAGTTCTCTGAAAAATTAGCAGAAAAGCCTGTTGTAGTAGCTGCAAACAAAATGGATTTGCCCGACTCAAGAGAGCTTTTTCCTGATTTCAAAAAAGAAATGGATGCCAGAGGCGTAAAGATATTCCCGATTTCAGGTGCAACAAAAGAAGGTATAGATTCACTTCTTAAATACTTAAGCCAGGAACTCAAAGAGCTGAAAACTCCAGTTATGCTTGAAGCCAACAAAGATGAAAAGATTTATGAATTTATAGAACCTTTCAGAATAGAAGAGTTGGAAGAAGGCTATTGGGAAGTTACTGGCCCTGACATAGAACGCCTTGTTGCTATGACAGATTTTGCAAACGATGAAGCTATTGCAAGATTCAGACAGAAAATCAAGAAGATGGGCTTTATAGATGAACTCAGAACTTTAGAAGCCGCTGATAACGACACAATTTCTATCGGCGATATGGAGTTCGAATATCACGAGTTCTTCGACTAATCTTAGGTGTGATTGGTATGGGGTGTGATAGGTTTTATATTAAGATATAAGACCATAAAGTTTGGAAGTGATACGCTTCGCTGTGGAACACTTCGTTGTGGGACGTTTCACTGTGGTAATTGTTTATTATCGTTCGAAGAGTTCAAGGTTCGAATGGTTTGAATTGTTTAGATTACTAACTCTAGTTTTAACAATTTGAACAATTAGAACGATTCTAACAATATCCCACAAGCGACGTCAGTCGCCGTCTCACAGATTGAGGCAGCAATCGTCTCACAGAGGCTTAGCCTCGTCCCACCTTCCATAGATTTGCTAGTTCTAAACAACCACACCAATCATAAACCCAAAGATACAATAACTACCATAATAATATGAATAACGAAGAATATAAAAAGTATCTAGACATTATCCTTGAAAAACAAGCTCTTTCTCCAAAGGGTTTGCAGATGCATATGCAGGCTGTTGCAGACCTAGCTGTTGGTTATGCTAAAGAAGTTGGCTATGACGTAGAATCAGCTTACTTAGCAGGAATGGCTCACGACCTTCTTCGTCACGCAACACCTGAAGAAACATTGGAATATGCTCATTCTACAGGATTTGTTATCTCTGATTTAATGGAACAGGTTCCGATGCTTGCTCATGGACCTGCCGCAGCTGGTTGGCTGATGAAAAATATTCCTCAGATCGGCGTTGATATTATTCTTGCTATTCGAGATCATACTTTCCCGGCTGATGATGCTCCTATGCTAACCAAAATTCTTGCTGCAGCCGACACCTTAGAACCTTCTCGCCAGATTCCTGAACGAGAAGAAGTTCGCTTAATGAGAATTCCTTTTGAACAGCGTTTTATAGAAGTTCAGAGACTTAAAAAACTCCCTAGAAAAGACAAGAAAAAAGCTTAACAATTTTACTATTGACTAGAATTGCCTCAAGTGCTAGTTTATAGAACAAAATAAAGTTTTCACAAACTTTTAACCTATAATTATACGGAGTAAAACATGAAAGTTCCACTGTTAGACTTAAAGCCTCAGTATGCTCAGATAAAAGATAAGATTGTCCCAGAACTGTTATCGATATTTGAAAGCCAGGGTTTCATTCTAGGGCCCAAAGTTGAAAATCTAGAAAAAGAAATGGCCGAATACATTGGCGTAAAACATACTCTCGGCTGTTCTTCAGGAACAGATGCTCTTCTCCTGGCTCTTATGTCCTTAGACATAAAAACAGGCGATGAAGTAATAACAACTCCTTATACATTCTTTGCAACTGCAGGTTCTATAGCCCGCACAGGCGCAACAGCTAAATTTGTTGATATTGATCCTGCTACATTCTTAATGAATGTTAACCAGATAGAAGAAAAAATCACACCAAAAACTAAAGCTATAATTCCAGTTCACCTTTTCGGTCAGTGTGTTGATATGGAACCTTTAATGGCCATAGCCAAGAAGCACAATCTTGCAGTAATTGAAGACGCTGCTCAGGCTATTGGTGCAGAATATAAAGGCAAACAAGCTGGCACATTCGGCAATGTCGGCTGCTTCAGCTTCTTCCCAAGCAAGAACCTCGGCTGTTTCGGCGATGGCGGTTTGGTTTCAACCAACTGCGACAAAACTTACGAACGCATGAAAGGCTTAAGAGTTCACGGCGGTCAGGTTCAGTATCAGCATCAGGAAGTTGGCATGAATGCACGCCTAGACGCTATTCAGGCTGCTGTAGTTTCTATTAAACTGCCGTTCCTCAAGAGTTGGACCGAAGGAAGAAGAAAAAATGCTTCTATCTATAACGAACTTTTCAAAGACAATAAGAAAGTTATAACTCCAAAAGCCAAAGATAACTGCTACCATATTTACAATCAGTATGTAATCAGGGTCGAAGGTAACAGAGACGCTCTAAAAGCTCACTTAGCTGAAAAAGAAATCGGCTGCTCTGTTTACTACCCACTTTCATTACATCAGCAGCCATGTTTCAAATACTTAGGCTATAAGGCTGGAGACTTCCCAGAATCAGAAAAAGCAGCAGCAACTTCAATAGCTCTGCCTATTTATCCAGACCTTACCCAAGAACAGATTGAATATGTTGCTGAAACTATCAACAACTATTTGAAGTAAGATAAAACAAAAAAAGAGCCAAGATTAACTTGGCTCTTTTTTTTATATCTTCACATATCCGAAAACTCTTGCTCTTACATCATTAAGAATTCGTTTAGATTCTTTAAGGAATTCTTCTGATTCCCCTTCTCTGTGCAGGAATACCACAGCACCGGTCTGACCTGCAAGAACTGCGGTTTCTGGGTAATCAAGCAATGCAGGAGTATCAATGAGGATGATTTCCATACGTCTCTTTAAATTACCTAGAAGTTTAATCATATCTGTTGAACCTAAAGCTTCTTCAGGAGACTTAGGCATAATACCAGAACTGATTATGCTGAGGTTTTCAACAGGTGATTTCTGAATGATATCGTAGGGCTTTTCACCATTAAGAAGATTAGAAAGCCCCTTTACGTTATCAAGACCAAACATTCTATGAATAGAAGGTGATCTGAAGTTTGCATCTATTAAAAGAACAGAGTAGCCAGCCTGGGCAAGGAGAACTGCAACATTTGCTATCATTGTAGTCTTGCCTGTTCCGCTCTTGCTTGAACTTGCAATTACTATTCTTGTCTGAGATTCAGAAATACTAATCTGTAGATTAGAAACAAGATTTTTATATGGTTTAAGTATTTCAGAAGTTGGTTCATTCAAAGAAACAAGACGTTCATCATATTTGAGAGAGAGAACTTCTTCCTCAGTAACAAGACAAGGAAGACTCAAAGGTTCAGAAACCAAAGGCGGAACTTCAAGAATGATTTCGGCAGGTTCTGCTAATATAGGTTTAGGTTCTTCAACAGCTTCAGAGCGCATACCCAAGCCAAGTTCAAGCTGCGGACCCAATGACTGAGCCAAAGTTTCTGGAGAAACTCCAATAATTTCTGTTTTCATCGGAGCTGGGGTATAAAGCAGGAATATAGATATTAACACACCAGACAATAATGCCAGACAATCTCTTTGAATAGCTGTGAAACCAACTGCCTGAGGAGGTAAATGGTCTTTTTTAAGAACATTTATTCTGCCTGAAGTAGTATTCTGAGATATTTTAGATTCTTCAAGATCAATAATTGTTTTTCTATGAAGTTCTTCTAAGGCAGCTATTCTTAGATTCAACCCTTCGGTGCTGGCGGAACTGAAATTGGCTGCCGCAAGTTTCTTTCTAGTAATCAGTTCTTCTTTAAGAACATCAAGCTGCTGCTTATCATTTTGAATATCAGCACTAATAGTTAGATAATCAGGATTATTCTTTTCCTTTCTTACCCTTGTGCTAGCTTTTGAAAGTCTGTATTCAAGGTCTTTGATATTGTTTTGACAGGCAATAACTTTCGGGTGCTTTTCTTTATAGCTTTTATAAAGTTCAGCTAACTCATTTCTTGCAACATTAAGCTGTTTCTTAACAGATTTGTATTGAGGAGATTCTTCTTCTGCATAATAGAAAACTTTTCTTGGAGTTGTCTGTAAAAGCTTTGAAGACATATCAATCTTTTCTTCAAGCATTGTTACTTTGTTTTCTAAATCTACAACTTCACTGTTATTCTGCCAGGTTTCGTGAGAAGATGATGTAATCAATTCTTTACGAAGCTGAGTAATAGTTTTTTCGAGATGTTCCATCTTCCTCTGAAGAGCTTTTGCAGTAAATTCACGAGTTTCTGCACTGTAGCCAAGGAAACGTTCAGATAAAATCTGTATTACTGCTGTATTAATGTCGCCTAAAGCTGTCGGATCCTGATATTTTACTGTCAGAGTTAAAAGTCCGGAACCAGAGGAAGAAAGATTTGCCAGTTCATTAGGTTTAACAAACTTTCGGTCTAAATGGCATTTGTTTATGATTTCTTCCTGAACTTCTTTTTGAGCTAAAACCCCGTTCATTTCTGCTGCAATATCTTTTTCAGACATTTCTGCAGTTGTCATAACTCTTATAAGCGAGCTGCTCTTATACAAAGAGGGCGCAAAACGGTTTATCAGGAAAGAAGCGGAAACAGCTAAGGCTATGATTAAAATCGCCCAGCCAGCGTTTTTCTTAAGACTTCTGACTATTCCTTCAAATAAACTTTCCTGCCCCATTTTTGGTGCCTCCTAAGGTTTGCTCGCTATATATTTTTATTCTCAAGAGGTATCGGCAGTTTAATAGAAAAAAATTAGAGGGAAAGAATTTGTTCTAATTGTTCTAGTTGTTCTAATAGTTCAAGTCGTTCAAATTGTTAATACAAAACAAACAATTCGAACCATTTGAACATTGAACTCTTCGAACTCTTCGAACACTTCCGACTCTTCCGACTCTTCTAACCCTTATAACAATTCTGTCGGACAGTTTGCTTGCTCAATCCTTCCGACTCTTCCAACCATTTAAAAAGTATGTTATACTTAGAATCCAGGGAAGCCTTACCAGATTGCCACGCAGTCTGACGACTGCTCGCAGGGGCTGTGCTAAAACTTGTAATCTGATGAAAAATCAGCATTTATTTGTTTTTAGCCTACTCATTGTCATAACCGTATAGCTTTCAGGGCTAAAGCCCATACGCTATACTTTTTATGACAAATGTGTAGGCAATTAGCATAATCTAATTTGGAATTAAAAATTAGTTTTAGCACAGCCTCTCGCAATGACGATTATGGCAGAGACTTAGGATTACTCCAAACAAATTCCTAATCTCTTATCCCTATACTCTAATCTCTAACATTAAATAAGAAAATGGAAATATACTTAACATATCCTATATTAAATAAGATAATCTGCGGCATAGTAACTTTTATCGGAATGATAACAGATACCTGGCGTGGCAAAATTTATAACTGGCTTACTTTTCCCTCAATCATCCTAGGTTGGTGTCTCTGTTTTTATTTTAACGGCTGGGCGGGGTTAGGTTATTCAATAGCAGCAACTCTTATAGGAATAGCTGTTTACCTGCCATTAGCAATTATAGGCGCCTACGGAATGGGCGATGTTAAGCTTATGGGAGCAGTCGGAGCCATATGCGGAACAACTTTTGTCTTGAATGTTTTCCTTTATACTTCATTTATAGGTTTCTTCCATGCAATCATAGTTCATTTCATCAACTATGGTCCTGATGCTTTTATGAGGGCATTTGCAAGCATTAAAAGCGGTAGTTTCAAACATAATACAATTCAAAAAGAAAATACCAGTGAACAAACAAAAAATAATATAAAATATAATCTTG
>JAFXRA010000264.1 GCA_017526725.1 Candidatus Rifleibacteriota bacterium | reverse complement strand
TATTCCCACTGAAAAATTCTAATTAAGTAATTTTTCGTATTCTTTTTCTGTAATATTAAGTTGTTTTAAAATTGTTGCTTTAGGGGTTCCATTAGAAAGCATGATGTTGATGATATTTTTCATTCCTTCTTTTTTGCCTTTTTCAATGCCCTTTTCATAACCGATTTCTTCGAACCCTTTAGCTATAATAGCCCAGTCTTTTTCTTCGTCAAATTCAGTTAACAGCATATTCTTCACCTCCGCACTATATTTTATCAGTAAATCTTTAAGTATATCCTTTTCGATACATTCTTTTACTGCTTTATCTATAGCAATAGTGAAATCATTATTAATTTTGGAATATTTTCTCACGCATTCAACAAAAGAAGAATATTCACCTAATATCTTACATTTTAACAGTAATTCTTTATTTTTGCCAACGTTGATGTTTATCATTTTTGCAGTCCATTCATAACCTTCAGGTTTATTATTATCCTCAAAAGCATCAGAAAGTTTAAGTGTAATACTTTCATCGATTTTTCTATCAGTTCCGTTATAAAGAACAATGTACTGAGGTGTAGGTATTTTAATGAGCTTAGGATAGTATATATTTTTCAGATTCATTTCTGTAGCCAGTCTTGTTTCGTAAAGCTTTGCAAAATATAGGAAACCACGTAAAGGCATATTGGGGTTATATTTACTCTGATGTTCCAGCAAAACCATCTGATTATCAAGAACAAAGGAAACATCATTTTTCATTCTCATGTATATTACATTATCTAGAGTGTTTATTTCTAACTCATCTTTGTTTCTGTAGTTAGAATTGTTCAGAGCATTGTATAAGTCCAGAAGGTTCTGTTTGTTCTCCTCTCTGCCGAAAATGAATCTGAAAAGATTGTCTTTGTATCTGTCATTAGCCTTGTATTTGACGGATTCTTCTCTAAGAACATAAGTTTTTGGCTTGGAAACATAAGAAAAATTTAAATAATACATATTTTCTCCTTTTCTTGTTTTTGTTGCTTTTGGTAATTATTTTTTCTAGTTATAAGATTCAAGTTAAAAAAATCTTCTGTCTTCATTTATGGTCTTAAATCTCACAATAAAAACGACAAAAACCAAAATCAATAAAAACGGCTGTTTTTTTATTCACATATAGTAATCAATCGAAAACGGAAAATTGGACAAAAAAGTTTGGAAAAATTTCGATTGCGTGAAAAAAATCACAAATGGTTGCTGGTTATTGTTTTTTTTTTGTTGGTACTTAGAGGCTGCTGCTCTGTTGTTCTTTGCTCTTCAGTTCTGAGTATAATTATACCCTTTTTTTACTACCGCCAAGGATGGCAGTGGGCAAGCGAGCCAAAAACAGGAGGTTTTTGATGTCGAATGTCTAGGATAGGCAATATTCGACAAAGGAGGTCAGCGAGTCGCTAAGCTAGCAGCCGAAGGCTGACTGACGACCAACAGGAGGTTGGGAGTGCACGCGAGCGCTAGGATGGCAAGCGATAAGCAACAGGATGTTGCTATACAAGCGAGACACAGGATGTGAAGCGAGTCGTAGTCGTAAGGGGGAGCAATGCAAAGCATTGCGTAGACGGGGTGGTTGACCTAACTAGAGTAATCCATGTTTAGCGATAGCGTATCATTAGGCCAAGCGAAGCTTGGCTACAAAAAGACGGCGGCTCTTTGGCTAGATATAGTGCTTAGGGAGAAATGGTTATTTATCCCCTTTTTGAAAGGGGAACGGCTGCGTTAGCAGCCAAGGGGATTTTTGAGAACTTTTGCTAAGCAGTACAAAGTTAAGTCCGAAGACTGTTCTTTTTAACAACAAAAACAACTAACTACAATAACAACCTCATTTATATACTGTTAGTTTATTTGCATTTTACTGCTTTTATAAGTCTGTTTCAGAGATGAGCAGATGACGCAAAAAATACTCTTGACTTTAGTAATTTATAAACTTACAATACAAACAACTGGTTATAGTTCACTCGTGAACATGACTAGTGCGTGGAATTTGTCCTAAAGCCTCCACTTGAGGGGAGGTGTCAGACGAATGTCTGACGGAAGGGTGATCTAACCAGAGTAAGACCCTGTTTAGCGACAGCGTATTCTCGCATTAAAGTTAGTCGTAGAAAGAAGATTTGGTTTAAAGGAGTTTATATAAGCAAAAACTTACTTATCTAAAACAATCCCCTAATCCCTCTTCCCTACACCCTAACCCCTAAAAGCTGTTGGCTTATCAAACATAATAAAAGCAGAAAGTATAACAAAAGCACAAATGACCGACCAAAACATCTCTCCCATACCCGGCGGTTTCAGCCCACCAGACATAAGCGATGAAGACATAGCAGAAGTAGTTTCTGCATTGAAGTCTGGTTGGATAACTACAGGTCCTAAAACAAAACAGTTTGAGAAAGAACTTGCTGTTTATTGTGGCACATCAAAAGTAGTTTGCCTTAACTCCAATACCGCCTGTGCTGAAATGACTTTGCGTTTATTGGGTATTGGTCCTGGTGATGAAGTTATTGTTCCTGCTTATACCTAT
>JAFXRA010000263.1 GCA_017526725.1 Candidatus Rifleibacteriota bacterium | reverse complement strand
TTTCTTAAAAACTTCAGTCAGGAAAGCGTTTAATTCTGCTGTTTCTGTAGTGCCCTCCAGCTCAAAATAATCATAAAACTTCGCAAAAGTTGTATAATCTGGCTGTTTAAGCATTTATAATATTTATTCTAGTATATAAGGCAAGAAGTGAGGAAGCATGATCTTCCACCAGGGCCAATCGTGATTTACATCATAGCCCCAAAGGTCAACCCAAGCAGGAATACCTTTTGCTTCGAAGATTTCCTTCATTCTTCTGCTGTCATCCGGGCATTCCCAAGCACCCTGACCTGTGCAGATTATGATTCTGCTATCTCTAAGTCTTTCCAAGAACCATTCATCGTTGAGATTCGGCAAATAATCTACTGGAGAATTGAAATAAACGTTCTGGTCCCAATAATTGCCAACAACTCTTCTTAAATCATAAACACCGGCTAATGCAATGCAAGCGTCGAAGCAGTCAGGGTGTCTAAGAATGAAATTGACACAATGATAAGCACCCATAGAGTTGCCTGTCAGAGCAATACGCCAATCGCCGTGACAATGTTCCTTTATAAATGGAACAACTTCGTTAACAATGTATTTATCGTAAGCTTCGTGACGATAAACATTATCGCCCATGTTGCCGTCGGTCTTTAACAAAGATTCGTTGTCTAAGCTGTCAACACAGAATATCTTAACGCGGCCAGCTTCAACATCGTCTCTAACGATATCAAGCATTCCAAAATCTTCAAATTCGTGATTGCTGCCGCCAGCACAAGGGAAAACCAGCAAAGGCTTGCCATAGTGACCGTAAACTTTTATTGTCATATCGTGACCGATAGAGGGACTATACCATGTTTGTGTTTCAGTATACATTAAAGTGTGACTCCTAATATGAGTTGTTTGATGGGTGATACTATAGCACAATTTATCCTCAATTGTTAGAGGGGAAATATTGTTTTTTTTATTAAATCATAACAAAAGTTGAAAAAAGAGTTACCTTTCAATTCTCAGTTTACAGTGGCGCTCCGCTTCTGATAGTCTGGGCAAGGTCATCTATCTGTTTTTCCAAAGCCTTTGTTTTATTTCGTAATTTCTTTGCATTATAGATAATGGCTGCCGCATCGCTTCGCTTACCCTGTTTATAAAGAGCCATGGTTAAATAATAGGCAACTTCTGCATTTTCTGGTTCTATCCTAGATAGAATATTTAGCAATCTAATCGCACTTTCATTTTTTCCGAGAATTGCGCAAGCGGTACCCATATCCTGATATATTCTATTTTTCATCTTTGGGGATGAATCAGCGTCTAAGTCACCCTGTATAAACAATTGATAAGTATTGATGAGATTTTGCCAATCCTTTATTTTTTTATAATACTTGCCTAATAAAAAGGTGACTTCTGCATTATCTGGGTTTTTCTTTAAATATGAATTCAAATGATTTATAGCACCTTCGTAATCATCTTTACTATAAAGCATCATACCCATATAAACATCAATCATTACAGGTGCATCTTCTTTATTTGAAATGGAAAGATTAAATTCTTCCATTGCTTTTTTATATTTTCTTTGTTTATATGCAGTCAAACCTGCCTGATAATGAGGAATATCTGCTTTTCCCTTAACAATTTTTTCTTGTTCTCTATCAAAGCTAGACAAATCAAGACCTTCAAATGAAGGTATTTCAAAATCTGTTTTTTCTTCTTCAATTTCCTGTGGTTGATTTGAGACTTTGAAATCGAATTCAAGTTTATAATCATTGCCAGCTTGTAAATCAGAATCAGAATTATTTGAAGATTTTTCTAATGGAATATTATTATGAGGCTTTTTGTCAGAAGAAACCCCAACCCCTGTTTTTTCTTTACTAACAGTAAGCGATTTTTCTTTCTTTTCCTTGTTTAATTCAGAAATTTCTTCAGACAGACTTGGGGTTTCATCCGCTCCAAATGCTTTTAAAAGCTTCGGGGGCATTTTTTCCCCTTTAATTATTAAATCAACAATTGCTTCCATAGTAGGAATCATCATATCCAGCAAAGCCTGATTGTTGATTTTATCAAACCTTTTCAAAAAATCATCTAAAGTTGCCAGGTCGCCTATTTCCAATAAGGTTGTAGCAATATTTTCAACTACATAAGGGTCGTGCTGGTCTAGCATAGGAGCATATTTTTTAAAACCAGATACTCCGCTGACAGCGAGTAAGGCTCTCAAAAGAGCTTTTATAACAGGTATTCGCTCATCTTTAAAATGAATTTTTAACGAATCTATAGCATCTTCATTTGGGTGAGAAACTAAGAATTTCAAGCAACTTTCTATGGTAGGACCACATTCTTCTGTTTTAAGAATTTCAATAATGGGTGTAGATTCAAAAGCAGGAATAGAAGCAACCATATCTACCGAATATTTTCTAATCCACTTGTCTTTATCAGAAAGAACTTTTCTTATATTTGCGCTGATAAATTCGTGTGGGAAATTTTTCAGAGATATAATCATTCGCCTTTTTACCGAATCATTTTTATCTTCTAAGAGTTTTTCAGCTTCTTTATAGTAAGTTGTTGGCGGAATAATTCCTAATATAAAAGCCGCGCTTCTTCGTAAATGAACGTCTTGAGAGACACACATTTCAACTATCTGGCTTCTTAATTCATTCGGAATAATTTTAGCCAATGCTAGAATAGCATTGGCCCTTATTCTGTTATTATTATCATGTAAAAAGGGAGAAATAATATTTTTTAATTTTTCAGCAGGCAGATTCAGATTTCCAATTGCTTCAATGGCGTTTGCCTGCAAACGAGCATCTTTTGACTTCAAAGCATCTTCAAAAACCTCAAGAAAAGACATGCTTTTAAATAAAGAGTAAAAAGAAACCATATTCGCTTTGCGTCGTAAATCGTTATCTTTTCTATATTGCTTAATAAGCTCTGGAATAGTATCGTTTTCTTTCATTCTGCAAACCAAGCCTAATATAGTCATAGATATCCATTCATCAGGGTCTGAAACTAGCTTGCACATAGCTAAGGCGGCTTCTTTTCCTCCTATATTATAAAGAGCCTGAGCAGATTGATAACGAACCAGTCTATCTTCATCATTTAAATAGTCTTTTATAAAATTAATCAGTTCAGATTTTTTGTAGTTACCTAGACACTCTACAACCAAATCCCTATGGTATGCAGAATCATCCATAAGTATATCTTTGAAAAAATCAATACTTTCCTTTCTATCAAAACAGGAAAGAGCTAACAAAGCGTCACTATTTTCCGGGTGCATTCTGGCGTATTCATACACAATCTTATAAACGCTGCCAATACCTAATTTTGAAAGAATATAAATAAGCTTCCCTTTGCTTTCTTTGGTATATTTTCCATTAATTTGTCTACAGATAGCAGAAGCTAGTTTTATTTTTGTTTCCGAAATAAGTTTTTGAGCTGATTCTTTCATTATTCAACCTCCTTAATAAGGTCTTTAAGGAAGTCTTTATCAAGGCTTTCATCATTAATTAATTTTTCGATAGATTCTCTAAAACTGATACAGCTATTTTCCTTTGAATTTATCAGAAAAGAAGAGAGTAAAGAATATTTGCGTTCTTTTATCATATTTCTAATATTGGGAGTAGAAAATAATAACTCGTAAGCCACAGAAGCTTTGTTCTTATAATCAAGAGAAGGAACCAATCTTTGAGAAAAAATACCGATAAGATTTTGACTTAACTGTAATCTTATTTCATCTTGTTTTTCTAAAGGGAATAAGCTAACAATCTTCTCTATTGCTCCAATAGAACCTGGAGCCTGAAGAGACGCAATTACAAGATGTCCCGTTTCAGCAGCTATAAAAGCCTGTTCTACTAATTTTTTATCATTGAAATCATCTATAACAATAACATCAGCATCTTCGCGCAAAGCGTTTGAAACGGCTTCAGAATAATTTGAAAAACCTTTTCCTACCTCTATTTGACAGAAAACAGATTTTACAGGTTGATAAACTACTTCTGCCAGGTTATCAATTGTAATAATGTAGCGAGATAAACGTTCATTAATAGATTGAGCTAGTGCAGAAAGCGTCAGAGTTTTTCCATTCCCGACAGGTCCAGTAACCAAGAAAATTCCCTTTCTGATAGCAGCCAGGTTTTCAAGATTAACAGGTAAATTTAAACTTTTAATATTAGGCACTTTATTTGGAGC
>JAFXRA010000262.1 GCA_017526725.1 Candidatus Rifleibacteriota bacterium | reverse complement strand
TGTTGCTGCTACACCATTTTTTATGTCGCATTTTTGATCATCAAAATCAAGATCAGGCTGCGAACAAGCAAAGAATACCACATTGTCTTCATCAGGAACAGGATTGCCGTTGGGGTCAGTTACATAAGCAGTAACACTGATTGAACCGCCATTTGTTATCTCATCGTTGGAAACCATTAAACGAATTTTGTAACCATCACCAGATGCTGTTTCTGAATAAACAGGTTTGCCATCTGAACAACCGATAGAGAAAATGCAAATAAAGGCTATAAGCAGAGAGAGAAATACTTTTTGGATTGCCACGCCTTCGGCTTGCAATGACGATTTTTTATTATTATACATTATTGAACCCTCTTATTGCACTGATACATTTACTGATGCCACAGAACCCTGGGCCATAGCTGTTATTACATCAACCCCTACTTCATCTGGAGCAGTATATACTGTTGAATACCAACCGAACTCATCTGTATTGCCTTTTGTGGAGGATAAGCTACCATAATTACATTGTAGGTTTACTTCAGCATCTTTAATACCTGTTCCGCTGGAATTACAAACAAAGACTTGAACAGTAAGTATTTTTCCTGTCTTGACAGAATCTGATGAAACATAAATATAACAGGGTTTTGTAACTTCGTTTGAAGGGTAAACTTGCAAGGTTATATCTTTATTTATGCCGTTAGCAGCAATTGTTATTTTAGTTGTTCCTGCATTTGTAGGAATGAATGTAACTCCAACAGTACCTAAATCATTGGTTCTTACACTTGAATCAGAAAATGTTCCCCCGTTATCACTGTTAAATAAAACTTCAACATCTTTTAATAAACTTCCCGCGTTATTACGGCAGGTAACAGCAAAAGAAACAGAGTTGCCGACAAAGCATACTTGATGTGAAGCCTGAACACTTAGTTGTTCATCTTGACTATAGCCATTCATGCCAATAAGAGAACTTGTGTAAGAATGGGAGCTGTCACCATCTTTACAGCCTATAATAAATACTGTACATAAAAAAATAAGAACGAAAATAATAAGGTCTTTACCTGATTGATGTAGTTTAACTCTTCTCAAAATATTTCCTTCTATCAACATATTGTTTTTTTTTATACCGTACATTAAAATAATAGGCAATAAATTTATGTTTATTGAAATAATAAATTTTGTAAAAAAACTGCTTTGATTTCTCAAAGCAGTTTTTTAAATCTTAATTAGAATTAAGAAGAATAATTCCTAATTAATTAAACAATACCCTGTTCAAGCATTGCCTGAGCAACTTTCATGAAACCAGCAATATTAGCGCCATTGATATAGTTGGTCTTACCCTTTACTGTACCATGTTTTACACAAGCATCGTGGATGCTCTTCATAATCTGATGGAGCTTATTGTCAACTTCTTCTGGAGTCCAGCCAAGTCTTTCGCTGTTCTGAGTCATTTCAAGACCTGAAACAGAAACGCCACCAGCATTAACAGCTTTGCCAGGTGCAAATAGAATCTTGTCTGCAGCAAGTTTAGCAGCTTCAGCAGTGCAGCCCATATTAGATACTTCAAGGAGCATCTTGCAGCCGTTCTTGATTAACAACTTAACATCGTCTTCGTTGCATTCGTTCTGAATTGCACAGGTCATTGCAACATCACATGGAACTTCCCAAATCTTCTTACCGGCAAAGAATTTTGTTGATTTGAATTTGTCAGCGAAATCCTGAACTTTGTTGCGGCCAGAAGAACGCATTTCAAGCATATAATTAATCTTTTCATCATCGAAGCCTTTAGATTCGGTAATATAACCGTCTGGACCGCTGATAGCAACAACTTGAGCACCAAGTTCTGTTAATTTCTTAACAGTACCCCAAGAAACGTTACCGAAACCGGAAACAACAACTTTCAAGCCCTTGAATTCTTTGCTGACTCTCTTTAACATTTCCTGACCGAAGTAAACAGCACCATAACCAGTGGCTTCTGGTCTTATTACACTGCCGCCCCAAGTCTGGCCTTTTCCTGTAAGAACGCCAGTAAATTCATTTTTCAAGCGTTTATATTGTCCAAAGAGATAACCGATTTCACGACCACCAACACCGATATCACCGGCTGGAACGTCAGTATCTGGACCTACATGACGGAAAAGTTCTGTCATGAAGGACTGGCAGAATCTCATTATTTCTGCATCAGATTTTCCGTTAGGATCGAAATCAGAACCACCCTTGCCGCCGCCCATTGGCAGTGTAGTCAAAGAATTCTTGAAAGTCTGTTCAAAACCTAAGAACTTTAATGTATCTAAATTAACAGCTTTATGGAAACGCAAACCTCCCTTATAAGGACCTATTGCGCTATTAAACTGAACACGGTAACCGCGGTTAATCTGAACTTCGCCTTTGTCATCAACCCATGGAACTCTGAAAGATATAGCTCTTTCTGGTTCTACCATTCTTTCTAGGATTTTTGCTTCAACCATTTTGGGGTTCTGCTGATAAACATCCCATACAGATTCACAAACTTCCTGGACTGCCTGATGGAAAAGGGGTTCATTTGGATTCTTGGCTTTTACCATTTCCATAAATTTGGCGATTTCTTCTTTTTTAGACATTCAAACAATTCCTTTCATTTCTCTACCATATACTTTTGCCCTAAAAAAAATGCTAGGGTTTAAAATCACCCTAACACTTTATTGAAAGTACTTCAACTCTTTTGTTAAGAAATTTTAAGATTTAAGATTTAAGATTGAAGATGGAAGATTATTGGTTCTTTATCCACTGTTTAAATTCGTTTTGAAAAGAATCATAATCCTGGCCGGTAGCATCTTCAACAGCTTGTTTAATGCCATTACCTTTGCCAAGAGAAGTAAGTAAAGAATCAAAACTTGATTCAGTATACAAATCAGCCATACAGCGAATTGCCAGCCAGGATTCTATATAGGCTCTACTAATGTCTCTTCTATCGTTACTGCCCATATAAGCATTTATTTTATCTAAAGGAATGAAGAAATCATTTTCCTTAAAATCATTTTCATAAATAGAAACGTAGTCGGATCTCAAGTTTTCTTCAGAACCGAATTGTGTTCTAAATTCCTGATACTGTACCAAGCCTTCATGAACCCATATTGGGGCTCTATTATGAGTTTTAAGATTAATAATGGTATGGGTAAACTCATGGGCAAGAACACCTTTAACGTATTCTTCACTTTTATAACCTGTTACAAGAGGAACTCTAACCTGAAGACCTAAAGCTGAAGCGGCTGACCAATCTTTATTTTCATTATAATAATCTTCTGTCAAAAAGAACACTACATTAACTTTAACATCAGGATCACAGTTAAGCAAACTTGTTACATCATAATAAATCTCATTTAATGAGTCGAAAGCAAAGTCTCCTAAGTCTTCTCTGGAATTCCCAGCAAAAGTAATAACAAATTTCTGGTCTTCTTCCTGAGTTGAATCAGATGTGGATGCAGATGCTTCCTTAGCTTTTCTGATTAAATCTTCAAGATAATTTCTTGTTTGAGAATCACGACAAACTTCTAAGGCTGATTCTGCATAATCAATGGCTTCATCATATTCATGTAATTCAAATTTTGCTACAGCAGCCATATATAAGGAATCAAAATCTTTTGGTTTCTTTCCAAGGTAAGTATCAAAATATTCTATGGATTTTTCATAACGCAAAGAAGCAAAATAAGCAAAACCGCATTTTTTTTTAATATCTATATTATCTGGTTTTTTATTAAGAGCGTTTTCATAGTGAATAATACAATTTTCATAGTCTTTTTTATATAACAGAATATCTCCCCAAAAACATTCAACATAAAAATTGTTTGGAACTAGTTCAGAAGCTTCTGTATAAAGATTTTCTATTTGATCATGGGGTAAATTTATACTTAATAATGCTTTTCTTAGTAAGAGTGATGCAAGGTCTGTTTTTTCATCTTGAGTAGCATTAGGACTTTGAGTTACTATTCTCAACTCATTTATTACTGATTCTAAGCGATCATCAATTTTATTAATTTTTTCATATTTTTCTTTTAAAGTAGGATTCGCAGGTTCTAAATAATCATTAAATAAATTCAATTCTACTTGAAGTGCATAAGCAGAAGGAATAACAAAAAGGAGCATTATAAAGGAAAACAGCAGTATTTTTTTTATCATAAACCCTCAATGCAAATAAGCAAAAAATAAACTTAATAGTTTAATTGAGACTATCAAGTTTATTATAACAAATTTTTTAGATTTAAGATATAAGATTTAAGATTTAAGATTTAAGATTTAAGATATAAGATTGAAGAGCCAAGCAAAGCTTGGCCGCGTGGTGAGTGATGAGTGATTAGTGTTGAGTGTCGATAGCTAAAGGTTATTGAAGTTGGTTTTGTTGTATATGAAAGAGATAACTAAAAATAAAAATTCTCAAAAGCCTAGACTTTTGAGAATTTTTATTTGCTAATTACTAATTAACGATTAGCCGCCTAGAGCTTGCTTTACTTTGTCGAAGAAGCTTTTGCTGGAACCTATTCCAGTAGCTTTTGATTCAGGATCTTCTTCAGCCAACTGTTTCAATAATTCACGTTGTTTTGCAGTCAAATCAGTTGGGGTTCTGACAAAAATCTTTACAAGCTGGTCGCCTTCACCATTTCTGAATGATTTAACTCCATATCCACGCAGTCTGAAGGTCTTCCCTGTTTGTGTACCTGCAGGAATCTTAATTTTAACTACGCCTTTCAGAGTTGGAACTTCAATTTCTCCGCCAAGAGCCGCCAATGGGAATGTAATATCTTTTTCGCAGATAATGTCATCTCCGACTCTGTCAAAGAAATCGTGTTTCCCAACTGTTATAAAGATATAAAGATTACCACTGGGTCCGCCTTTTTCTCCAACTTCTCCTTCTCCTGAGAGTTTAAGTTTTTGTCCAGTTTCTACGCCAGCTGGTATTTTTACTTTCAGTTTAGAAGATTGTTTTAAACGGCCAGTTCCGCTGCATGTCTTACAGGGTTTATCTATAATTTCACCTTCACCCTGACATTGGTGACAAGTTTGCTGAATGGTAAAGAAACCTTGAGAGATTGAAACTGTACCGCGTCCTTTACAAACCGGGCACTGTTTACGGCTGCTTCCAGGAGCTGCTCCAGAACCTGCACAGGTTGTGCAGGCTACTGATTTTTGAACATTTATTTCTTTTTCACAGCCGAAAACCGCTTCTTCAAATGTTATATCAAGGTCATATCTAAGATCTGCACCGCGACGTGGTCCGTTTCTTCTTTGGCTGGATGAACCGCCTCCAAAGAAATCAGAGAAAATATCACCAAAAATGTCTCCAAAGCCGCCAAATCCTGCTCCGCCGAATCCACCGCCGCCTGCAAAGGCATTGGGGTCTATGCCGGCATGACCAAACTGGTCATAAGCAGAACGTTTTTGCGGGTCAGAAAGAACTTGGTATGCTTCATTAACTTCTTTAAATTTTTCTACAGCATCTGGTGCTTTATTAACGTCAGGGTGATACTGACGAGCGAGACCGCGGAATGCTTTTTTTATTTCGGCATCGCTGGCGTTCTTGGGAACCCCAAGAACTTCATAATAATCACGTTTAGCAGCCATTGTTTGTTTACTCCGTTATTTAAGATATAAGATAGAAGATATAAGATTTAAGATAGGACTCTTACATATTCATTTATAATCTTACGTCTTATATCTCCATATTTGGTCTTATATCTTAACTTATGCTTTCTTGAATTCAGCGTCTACAACATTGTCGTCACTGCCGGCTGAAGCACTGCTTCCTGCACCTGCGCCTGCAGCCTGCTGATAGGCCTGAGGATCAACCTGTGGTTCACCCTGTCCACCAGCACCGCCTTGCTGCTGATAAAGAACCTGACCAATCTTCTGAGCAGTCTGCTGAAGTTCTTCAAATTTAGATTTGATTAGAGCATCATCATTGCCCTGAAGAGCTGTCTTCATTTCATCAAGTTTAGTCTGTACTTCATTCTTTACATCTGCTGGAACCTTGTCGCCAAGGTCTTTCAAAGTCTTTTCCAACTGATAAGAGAATGATTCTGCCTGATTCTTTGTTTCGATGCTTTCTTTTATCTTGGCATCTTCCTGTGCAAACTGTTCAGCTTTCTTAATCATTTCGTCTATTTCAGACTTGTTAAGAGCAGAACCATTGGTTACGGTAATCTTCTGTTCTTTGCCTGTTCCAAGGTCTTTAGCAGAAACGTTAACAATACCATTGGCGTCGATATCGAAAGTAACTTCAATCTGAGGAATACCACGAGGAGCTGGAGCAATACCAACTAAATCGAAACGGCCAAGAGTTTTATTGGCTGCTGCCATAGAACGTTCACCCTGGAGAACATGAACAGAAACTGCTGGCTGGTTATCGGCTGCGGTAGAGAATACCTGACTCTTCTTTGTAGGAATTGTAGTGTTACGAGGAATCAATGTGGTCATAACACCGCCGAGAGTTTCAATACCAAGAGAAAGTGGAGTTACGTCGAGAAGAAGAATGTCTTTTACGTCACCAGTGAGAACACCAGCCTGAGTAGCAGCACCCATAGCAACGCATTCCATTGGGTCTACACCACGTTCTGGTTCTTTTCCGAAGTGGTCTTTCAATAATTTCTGAATAACAGGCATTCTAGTAGGACCACCAACCATAACGATATGGTCGATATCGCTTCTCTTGAGGTCAGCATCGTTAAGAGCGTTATCTATAGGAGCTTTACATCTTTCAACAACTTCTTCAACCAACTGTTCAAGTTTAGAACGAGTAAGTGTGATGTTCAAGTGTTTTGGACCTTCTGTGGTTGCTGTAATGAATGGAAGGTTGATGTCTGTCTGAGTAGTGGTAGACAATTCAATCTTAGCTTTTTCAGCAGCTTCTCTAACACGCTGATGAGCCATTGAGTCCTTAGAAAGATCAATACCGTCAGTTCTCTGGAATTCGCTTTCAATGTATTTAATCAAAAGGTTATCCATATCGGTGCCGCCCAACTGAGTATCACCGTTAGTTGAAAGAACTTCAAATACGCCGTTGCTCAATTCAAGAATAGTAACATCCAGAGTGCCGCCGCCAAGGTCGAATACTAGAATCTTTCTGTCGCCCTGATTGTGGTCAAGACCGTAAGCAAGAGCAGCAGCAGTAGGTTCGTTAACAAGTCTCTTAACTGTTAAACCAGCTATAGCACCGGCATCTTTTGTTGCTTGACGCTGAGCATCATCGAGGTAAGCTGGAACAGTAATAACTGCTTCTGTTACAGTGTCGTTCAAGAAAGCTTCTGCGTCTCTTTTAATCTTCTGAAGAATAGCTGCTGAAATTTCTTGAGGAGTGTATTCTTTGCCGTCAATGTTGTATTTGTATTTTGAACCCATTTTTCTTTTGGCAGCAATGATTGTTCTGTCTGGGTTTGTGGTGGCCTGACGTCTTGCCGGTTCCCCGATAAGTCTCTGACCGTCTTTTGTGAATGCAACTACGCTTGGGAAAGCTTTGCCGCCGATGGAGTTACCTTCGGCGCTTGGAATAATAACGGGCTTACCGCCTTCAATAACGGCAGCAGCTGAATTTGATGTACCAAGGTCAATACCAATAATTTTAGACATATTCTATATCTCCTTTATGAAATTTACTTTTTATTCACAACAACTTTTGCACAACGTAAAACTTGATCTTTGAACGTGTAACCCTTTTCAAAAACCTGGATTACCTCATCATCTTCCTTATCAGGAACATTCTGATTCATCATAGCTTCCTGGCAGTTCGGATCGAATTTTTTTCCCATGGCTTCAATTTCTTTCAGACCTTCTTTGGAAAGCATATCTGAAAACTGAATTGAAAACATTTCCAAGCCATCCATGACCTTTTTATCAATGTCGCTCTTGGCACAGATTTCCATAACTTTATCAAGAGTGCCCATTACT
>JAFXRA010000261.1 GCA_017526725.1 Candidatus Rifleibacteriota bacterium | reverse complement strand
TTAATAATACGCTATCGCTAAATAAAAGTTACTCTAGCTCGATCACCACCCCGTCAGCCATTCGGCTGCCACCCCTCCTCAAGGAGAGGCTTTAGAAGACCCCCTACGACTCGCTTGCCATCCTGGCGCTCGCTTGCACTCCCAACCTCCTGTTGGTCGTCAGTCACTTCGTGACAGCTCCCCCAACAATTTTTTCAAAAATTCTGGGGGCGCATCTTCGAGGAAAACAATCTGCCCCCAAATCAAAGAGTAACCCTTCCAACTCTTCCAACTCTTCCAACCCTTCCAACCTTTATAACAATTACCACAGTGAAACGTCCCACAACGAAGTGTCCCACAGCGAAGCATTCCACTTTTGACACTTCCAACCCTTCCAACCTTTATAACAATTACCGGAGTGAAACGTCCCACAACGAAGTGTACCACAGCGTAGCGTATCACTAAAAATAATCTAAAAAAGAAAAAGGCTTGCTAAGCTAATTAATATAACAAGCCTTTTTGATTCTATCTCAGATTATCTCTTTGGAACTATCGGGCACTGTAATCTTTCATAATCAGGCAATTTACCTATTAAAGGTCTTGCATACTGAATGAAGTCTGTAGTTACAAAGTTGCCTGCTGCATTCAAGAAATTATCTGGCATTGATTTAGTTTCTTTTGCAACATTCTTAAGGTCTGTAAGGAAGTATTCAACAGAATAATCGCCAGTTCTGCGAATTGCTACTGAACCGTCAACGTTATTCCAAATTGCATATTGAGCAGCTCTTTCACCGACTTCTCTAGCTTCGTGCTGGTCTACTGCAGAAATACAGCCCAAGAAGCTTCTCTGTAAGTAACCGAAAGTATCTGAACGAACACGTTTAATTTTGAGTTTGTCTTTAATTACTTTGCCAAGAGCATCACCAAGAGCACTAGTTCCAGAAAGCTGGACGTTACCGTGAGCGTCAACTTCAGAGTTTTCAATTAAGCTGGAAATTATAGGATTGCCCTTAGCATCAACAATACCTTCAGAAACAGCAATAATGCAGCGACCGTATTTCTTATATACTTCGTTTACATCTTCAACAAATTTTTCTTTATCGAAAGCTCTTTCAGGAACATAAATCAGATGTGGACCATCGTCTTCATACTTCTTAGCAAGAGCTGCTGCAGCTGTCAAGAAACCAGCATTACGGCCCATTACTACGCCTATATAAACGCCAGGAAGTGATCTGTTATCAAGGTTGGCACCAGCAAATGCAGATGCAACAAACTTTGCAGCAGAGCCATAACCTGGGCAGTGGTCAGTAACTCTTAAATCGTTATCAATGGTCTTTGGAATATGAACGCAGCGAAGTTCATAACCAGCTTCTGCAGCATTGTCATTAACTATTCTTACTGCATCAGCAGAGTCGTTTCCGCCGTTATAAAAGAAATACTTGATTTCATATTTCCTACAAACTTCAAAAATCTTTTTACAATAAGCTGCATCTGGCTTGTCACGAGTAGATAACAAAGCAGAACTTGGAGTTACTGCAACTCTTTCAAGATTATGGGTTGTAGCCTGAGTAAGATCGATAAAATCTTCTTCAATTATGCCTCTAACACCATGAATTGCACCATAAACATTACCAACTAATGGGTGTTTTCTTGCTTCTAATACAGCACCTACTACACTCTGATTAATAACTGCGGTCGGACCGCCGCCCTGGGCGATAAGAACATTATTAGCCATTTAAGACTCCTGTTATTTCAAATTGTAAAAATATTATCTACTTTTTAACTTTCAAGGTCAAGCAAATAATGAAACTTTTAGGATAATTGTTTAATGCTTGCTTTTATTATCACCAGATAATGTTTTATCAAATTCTCTTTTCATTTTTCTTATATTTTCAGAGTCACCATATTTACCTTCTTCATCTAAGGCTTTTGCCAAATCATGTAAATCGTCAGAAATTCCCTTATTTAACTTATCCACATCTTTTTTTATCCCATTAATAGTATGATTTATAAACCAAGACAAACCTAAACAACCCAAGATTAAACCAACAAAGAAAAATATAGTGATATAAAAAGTTATGTTCTCGTTAACCATTTTCTCTACCCCTCTTACATAGATAATTTTTTATAACATATATAATAGAAAAGATACAAATATTAACTTTATTTATGATTCACAAGTCTTGATAAGTCTTTAATTTAGGTTTATTATAAAGCACAATATTAATATAAAATACGGAAGTAAAACAATGATTTCATTTATAGCTAGTGTAATTCTTCTAATCGTTGGTTATATATTCTATGGTGCAATAGTAGAAAAGAACTTTGCTCCTGATGACAGACAAACACCTGCCTATGCAATAAATGACGGTGTAGACTATATTCCTATGCCTGTTTGGAAAGTATATTTAATACAATTACTAAATATTGTTGGTACAGGTCCAATATTTGGAGCTTTAGCTGGGGCTGTATTTGGACCAGTAGTATATTTATGGATTGTATTTGGATGTATTTTTGCCGGTGCCGTTCATGACTATATGTGCGGTATGCTTTCTGTCAGAAATAATGGAGCTAGTGTTTCTGAAATTACTGGCAAATATCTTGGTTATTGGCCACTACAAATAATGAGAGTTTTCTCGGTTATATTGCTGGTCGGCTGTGGTGTTGTTTTTACTATTGGTCCTGCTGGATTGTTAAATAAAATTACCCCTGAACAATACGATATTCATTTCTGGTATTGGGTTATTTTGGTTTATTATTTTATAGCTACTTTTGTTCCAATAGATAAAGTAATTGGTAAAATATACCCTCTATTCGGCTTTTGTTTAATTGCTATGGCTATTGGGGTTTCAGGTTCTTTACTCATAAATACCCCTGAAAAAATGCCTGAAATCTGGAATAATATGAGCAATTTACATCCTAAAGGGTTGCAAATCTGGCCCTTTATGTTCATTACTGTTGCTTGTGGTGCAATATCAGGTTTTCATTCAACTCAGTCACCAATGATGGCTCGATGTATCCAATCAGAAAAGCAGGGACGTAAAGTTTTTTACGGTGCTATGATTTCTGAAGGTTTAATTGCATTAGTATGGGCTGCAGCTGGAGTTTCTTGTTACGAAAATTCAACACACTTGTTAGAAGCATTCAAACCTGAAAATGGCGCTGTAGCTGGAATCGTTTATAATATATGCGAAACTACAATGGGTAAAGTAGGCTTTTTATTAGCTATGTTAGGAGTTATTGCATGCCCGGTTACTTCTGGTGATACCGCATATCGTTCAGCTCGTCTAACTATTGCAGACTGGTTTAAAATTGACCAATCCAACTTAAAGAAAAGATTGTATGTTACTTTACCACTACTAATTGCTGGTTATATTATTGGGCAATGTGACTATAACGTAGTATGGCGATATTTTTCCTGGTCTAACCAGACTCTAGCTACTATTGTTCTTTGGGCTTGTTCAGTATATCTTCTTAAGGAAAAGAAAAACTGGCTAATAACTGTTATTCCTGCAACAATCATGACTGCTGTTGTAACTGCTTATTTTATGGCTGCTCCTGAATGTATGGGATTAGTTTGGGCAAAACTTCCAGAAAACTCATATATGCATAATAATTATTATGGGTTCGCAGTCTTTTGTGGTATAGTCATGGCTTTGACTGCGGATTTTCTATTTCATTACCATAAGCATAAACTTCAAACCCAAGAAGAAATAGATAAAGAAGATAAAGAAGCTAAGTAAGAAATATCCAGCTTTTTTAGAGAGGAGAGATGAGAGAGGAGGGGATTGACTTTGGCTGGAGTAAATTTCTTATTTTAACCTACTTTTGTGAGCTAATAATGTTTTTATAAAACTAACCTTTTTATAGAGAGCAATAGAGCAACAGAGCCTACAACTCTTGTGCAGATAGTGGGACAGTTGCTTACGCAACGTGTGAGACGGCAGCTGCCGCTGTCCCACAACGAAGTGTCCCACAGCGCAGCGTTAAAACCTTTAGAAGACCCCCTCAGTCTCGCATTCGCTCGCCAGCTCCCCCACCTACGTGGTGGCGCTTCGGGGTGGTGGGTCGCTGCGTCGCCAACTCTAGTTTCTAAACTGGGGGCGCATCTTGAAGACCTGCCCCCACGCAGGTGGGGGAAGTGGCTGCCGTTAGGCAGACGAAAGGGGTCTTCTAAATTTTTTAAAAATTAAAAACTTTTTTTGTCCATTTTACCTTTTTCGGTTGATTACTTATAGAGAAAATATATAATCTCAATTCGAATAATCGAAGGTGAGTATATGTATCATTCATTAACCGTAGAAAGAGCTATGGAATTAAGGAATCAACAAACTTGTGAAGAGAGAAAACTATGGTATGTTTATTTACGGAAATATCCATTAAAAATAAGAAGGCAACATCCTATAGGGAAATATATTGTTGATTTCTTTTGTAAAGAAACTAAACTGATTATTGAAATTGATGGGATTCAACATCTTCTTGATAAAAATATAAAATATGATGATAAAAGAACTCTATATTTTGAGAATTTGGGTTATAGGGTTGTTAGTTTCGGTAATCCAGATGTAAATAAGAAATTTGATGATGTTTGTTACTATATTGATTTGATTTCAAAAGAAAAGTTACTGGAGTTGGGTAAAGAAAATTTGGTGAAGGAACTAGAAGATAAGTTAGAGAAGAAATAAAATACCTTTAGCTTATTACAAGAGAATAAGACCCCTTTACGACTTGCTTGCCATCCTGGCGCTCGCATGCACTCCCAACATCCTGTTGGTCGTCGGCACTACGTGCCACTTCCCCCACCTTCGTGGGGGCAGATCTTCTTTTTTCCCTAACCAAAAACTATCTTAGGGATTCCAGATAGTAAATTGCTGCTAGTAAGCCATCACCGAAACAGCTTGAACCCTGCATCGCAATTAAACCATCGGGCCACCAGCTTAAGAGAAGGTCAGAAAAGCCTGCAGAATAAATCAAATCAAAATCGTTGCCTTCTATTTCTGCAACTTCACCAAAATCGCCAAAACCACTGCCTTTGCCTGATGGAACCAGCAGAGTTCCAGATGCATATCTTTCTTCTTTTAAATATTTTGAAATTCGCTTTGCGATTTGTTCTGTAGAAATTGATTCCCTGTTTTCTTCTAGCTTAAGCAGACAGCCATTGTTACCTATTACAGCCTTAGGCCCTTTGGCGTCTCTTTCAAATAAAATTGCCAGGTTTTCATTGTTTTCCATTTGTTTATAGAGTTCTTTGAATGGAATATCAATATTAGAAAAGCTTAAACCCTTTTCAATATAAGGATCAGCAAAACCGGCTAAGTGCTTTATATAACTACTTATAATGTCGGTTGAACCGATAACAGCCTTTTTTGAACTGGGAGCGACAAAGGCTGTTTTCAAATCCTGATCATCAAAAAGTCCGCCATGAGAAGAAATCGGAATAAGTCTTACAGAATCGCTGTTTTTAACTCCTTCGATATACAAACCTATTGGCATAGCTTTTGTAGTAATGGCATATGACATTGCCGCTATAGGAGCAGGCGAATCGGGCATAAATACGTTAATTCCCCATTTAACTATTTCTTCTGCCAAAAGACAAGCATTTACCTTAGCCTCAAAATCGGCAGAATAAGCCATTAAGATGCTAGGATAATTAGAACAAAGATTTTTAATATGCAGAACAATACTAGCAAATTCTTCTGCTGTTGCCCAGGAAGAATCAGCAACCAGAGCAGCAGGAATAACTATCGGGTATATTGGACTCATGCGAAAATTGCTGCTCCGCCAAGAAGAACAGCATCATTCTGGAATCTTGCTTCTCGGATTAAAATACCTTTATTTGCAACAGGAAGTATATGTTCCTTCATAGTCTTTTCTAATACAGGCATGAAAATATTCTGCAAAGCCATCATTCCGCCGCCAAGAAGAATAACTTCAGGATTAATCAAAGTGTGAACATTAGCTAAGGCTATACCTAAATAATACCCTACTCTTTCAATTGCTTCTATAGCTAAAGCATCTTTCTTTTCTGCTGCTTTACCGATTATCGGACCTCGAACTTTGCTGATATCTTTTTCAACCATATCAAGAATGATGCTTTCACGGCCTTTTTGCAGTTCAGCCTTAACATAGTTTTCCATGCCAGTGCCAGATGAATAAGCTTCTAAGCAGCCTTTTTTACCGCAACCGCAGAGTGGACCATTGGGGTCTAAGCAGATATGGCCGATTTCACCAGCAGAATTGGTTGTTCCATTTAACAGACGTCCATTTATAACCCAGCCTGAACCTACACCTGTTCCAATAAAAATGTTACCAAAATTCATCAAGCCTTTTCCATTGCCGAATTTCTGTTCTGCAACTGTTGCTGCACGAACGTCATTCAAAACTTTAACAGGCAAACCTAATGCAGATTCAAGAGTTTTACCTAATGGTGCATTTTTCCAATTCAAATTTGGAGCGTATATAACTTCCCCAGAGGCAGGATTAATCTGACCAGCAGCACCTATACCAAGGCCTCTGATATCTTTTAGAGGAGTATCTCCGACAACTGTTTTAACTGCTTGAAGTATAGTTGATATTACGCCGTCAAATCCAGTAGAAGCCTGTGTTGGGAAAATAGACTTTTTTAATATTTCACCGTTATTGCAAAGACCAACAGCTACTTTTGTTCCACCGAGATCGACACCAATACTTAAGTTTTTGTTTTCAGCCATCATTGCGCTCCTTGATTATCATTATAAATCTATAAATAACACTTTTTTAATACTAAGTAAATACTATAACGTAGTTATCGGTTGACGGTTGGAATTGTTAGAGTTGTTAGAATAGTTCGAATTGTTCGAATTGTTCGAATTGTTCGAATCGATAATTAAATAGTGGAAAGCTTCGCTGTGGGACACTTCGTTGTGGGACTACGACTGACGTCGCTTGTGGGATATTGTTATAGGACAGTTGGACGTGAGACATCAAACTTAGAGTGC